>CADBUA010000358.1 GCA_902797665.1 uncultured Lachnospiraceae bacterium
ATGGACATCGGGATCTTATAATAGGCGCCCGGCATCTGCCCATTCATGGCCTTGGAGTTGACGACTGCGTACAGGATATGGTGCACCGCTTCCCGTGCATAATGATACTGGGCGCTGTTCTTCGGGTCGAAGGTCCAGCGGGCACTGCCCGGCTCATTGGTCAGCTTCGCGTCGCCGCCTGCCTCGATCATCTGCCCGGCATCCATGAAAAGGCCAGTGTTGGCATTGTCCGTGACGGCAAAGCCTTTGAACCCCCACTCTCCTCTCAGGACATTGGTCAAGAGCGGGTAGCAGCCGCCTGCCCAGGTCATGCCGATCCGGTTGAAGGAGGTCATGATCGCGTTGACTGCCGGAATTTCCGTCACAGCGTTTCTGAAGCCGCCGTTTCCGTCGGGTTCCAGATAGTTGAGTTCAACATTTCCGCTCTCCATGCACATCTGGAAGGGCAGAAGGTAGATCTCACGGATTGCCTGTTCATCCGCCCAGGTGGCCATACTGAACTGACCTTCCCGGTCTCCTCTGTGGTTTTCCTGATCGTTCAGGGCAAAATGCTTGACAAAGGTATAAAGGCCCTTGCTGGCCACGCCTCTGGCCGTAGCCGAAGCCATGCTGCCGGACAGGAAACCGTCCTCTGAATAATACTCCCCGTTCCGACCGCTGAATGGCAGACGGTGGATGTTCGTAGCCGGTGCATACCAGCCCGTGGCCGGAACGCCCACATAGGCCTGATCTCCGATGATCTTTCCGATCCGCTCCGCCAGATCCCTGTTCCAGCTCTGGGCCAGCGTAAGGGAAGTCTGGAAGCTGAAGCCATCTCCACTGCCCATCCAGTTTACGATGCCGTTGGCCGCATCCTGATCCACAATATAGGCCTTATTGATGCTGTCCATGGCCGGATTGCCGTATCCGGACTGGGTTATCACCGCCTGATACTCTTCCTCCGTCACCTGGTCCAGAAGATCCTCCCACTTGGGATCCTCGTAGGAAAGTCCTCGCATCTCAATCAGCTGGAGATTGTTCTTTTTTCCGTAGACGGGTGTATCCGTCAGGGACGCAGGATCCAGCGGGGAAAGAGAGTCGAAGCTGTCAAGCTGTGCGATCTCCGCATCCGTGAGGGTCCTGGTGTAGGTATAGGAGACCCCATCCTCCCCATTGATCTCGTTGCCCCAGCTGCTCAGCTGTGTGCTGACCTCGCCCTGGTGCTCCGGCCAGGTCCCTTCCCAGTCATTTCTGCTGAGGTAGGTGATGCCTCCATCCGCGAAGTCAAACTGATTGCTGATCTTTGTGCCATTTTCGCTGACTGCGAAAGTCTCCGTATCCAGCGCGTCGTTATGCCACTTCCAGCTGAAGGCCTTGTCGCCCTTGTCGGTCATCCCATCCTTTTCGGTATAACCCTTGGCTGCGAGGATGTTGTTTACAGCCTCGTGGACATTGCCAGCTGCGCTGACATAGTAGTCGCCTTCATCCAGAATGTAAGTCCCGGCACCATTCGCGTCGTAGCTCTTGAGCTGAGATTTGTCAAATGTGACTGTGACCGTTTCTTTCTCTCCCGGCTGAAGCAGACCGGTCTTTTCATACCCCACCAGGATCGCGGCGGATTTCTCAACGCCGTTTTCTCTGTCATAGTCCGTGTAAGGCTGCTGGGCATAGATTTCCACGACATCTTTGCCTGGGAAATCTCCCGTGTTCTCTACGTTCACAGTAACAGTGAAAAGGCCGTTCTCCTCGGAAGCGCTAAAGTCTGACCAGGTGAAATCAGTATAGCTGAGTCCATAGCCGAAGGGATACTTGACCGTGGACGCATAATCATAGTCCCCGGCGTTTCCTGTCTTCATGACTGCGTCTTCATAGCGGGTCTCAAAGTAGCGGTAGCCGACGTAGATGCCTTCCTGATAGTACACATAGTTGTACTTGGTCATCTCCCCGTCTTCGCTCATATACTGATAGTCGCCATAGTTTATGGAAGCAGGAGCGCTGAACGCGTCATAGGAAAAGCTGTCAACGGTGTGCCCGGACGGTGTGGTCTCGCCGGAGAAGATCTTCGCAACCGCGTGAAGACCCTCGTTTCCTGTGCTGGGAACATAGAGGATGGAATGGATGTTCTCAAAGTCTTCTGTCCAGCCCAGTTCCATAGCCGCTGAGGAATTGACCAAAAGGACGATCTCGTCGAAGTTGTCATTCAGGTAGCTCAGGATCTCCAGTTCCTTCGAATCAGGCTCCAGATAGCTCTTCTGCTGATCTTCAGAGCTTTCCGCGTGGTTGTACATGGAGCGGGGCATATCGCGTCCCTCTCCCACACGGCGGGACCAGACAAAGACCGGCACGGTTCCCTCCGCGCTTTTCAGGACATCCGCCTTTTCCAACTCGCTCAGTGGGCACTCGTTGATGGAGAAATCCTCTGCGTCTCCGAAATTGACCGAGCCAAGTCCAAGACGGTAATCCTTTCCGCCGCCTTTCCAGTAGAAGTCTTCCAGAGTCTCATTGACTGAAAAACCTTCCTCTTTGAAAGCATCCCCCAGGGTCTGCCCCGGATCTGCCTGGGCGCCAAACATGAGGGCCATGTCATAACCGGTGTTGCTGATCATCATCTTGGATCCGGCGGAGAAGAAGCTGAAGCTTGTGTCCTTGTCAAAGGGCATGAGGCCGTTCTCGTTCTGAAGAAGGACAGCGCCCTCCCCGACGGCTTCGATATTGAGCGCTTTCTCTGCATTGCTGAGGTCTTCTCCGCTATACTCCGCCTTGCTGTACTGAAGATCCAGGTCCTCGCTGTAACTGTCCGGGTAGGTCAGTACAGGTTCAATCTTGTCACCGAGATAGGTGCTGACGGTCATGTTGTAGGCCGGCAGCATGATGTTGGCCGCGAGGATCAGTCCCGCTAAAAGCGCGGCGAAAATCCCGGACACAACAGTCCTTACGACAGGTTTCTTTCTCATGGGTTTCCTCCCTTTCTGAGTATCTTCTGTTTCCGCTGAGGGGATTCTAACAGGACACCGGGAAGAAAGCGTATTTCTGCCGCAATCTGCAAAAATCTGCCGCAGTCTGCATCAGGGGGCCGGAATCAGCACATCCAGCACGAAAAAACCGTCGTCTGTCTGGACAGACAAGCTGCCCCCATACTGCTCCGCCACTGTCTTTATGCTCAGAACTCCGTATCCATGAAAGTTTTTGTCCTCCTTCTCTGTAAGGGGCAGGCCCCCGCGGAGGAGCAGATGTCCACTATAGGGGTTCTCCAGCCGGAAGTGGAAAAAGCCTCCTTTATGATCCAGGTAAAGACTGATGATGCGCTCTTGATCCGGGAGTTTTTCCACAGCCTCAACGGCATTTCCCACCGCGTTGCTGATCAGGGCATAAAGCTGGTGCGGAAGGATAAAGTCAAGGCCTCTGCCGTCCGCCATGCACAGAAACTCGATCCCCTTGTCCCGGCAAAGGACATTCTGACCTGTCAGTATGACGTCCAGCGTCTCGTTCCCTGTGACGATACGGCTGTCATAGTCCGACAGAATCTTCGAAAGCTCCTCCCGTTCCAGGGCGCTCATTTCCCCGCCTCGTCCTTCCTCGACCCGGTGGCGCAGGTCATGATACTTGATGTTGATGAGCTCCTGAGACTTCTCCAAAAGCTCGTACTGTACCCTGCCCTGGTCCAGGACATAGCGTACTCCCAACAGTTCCTCCTTGAGATTTTTCTCCGAGAGCTGGCGGTAGAGAAGGACCAGAATGAGGAGGCATACCAGGAGGTTGTAGAACAGCTCCAGGATCTGAGACACAGACCCCGCTTCCGTATAGATCAAAGTCACGGTATTGGAGATCACATCCGCCGCAATCAAAAGTCCCGTGAAGCTCAAAAGGCTGAAGGGACTCAGACGGATGGACCGGCTTTTCAGAATCAGAGGGTCAAAGACGTCAAAGGCTGTCAGGTCAACCAGAAAAAAGATGGCATAGTAGATCACGATGTAGATGCCGACATAGAGAATCAGCTGAAAGGGATCCGTCTTTTCAAACTGAAGATCTGGGCTGTAGGGATCGACCACAGGTACGCCCAGCTTTTGAAGGTCCCTGAAAAAGAGCTGTTCCAGAAGGGTGAAGCACAGATAAGAGAGGTGCTGGAGGGTATAGCCCGCAATGCCGCACAGAACAAGGTTGACAAAAGGCTCCAGATAACACAGAGCCATGGAGAGAAGGGTCCCGGCAAAGAGGGTGAAGTAAAGGAGGGAATTTCCAGCCACAGTTCCCGGATTATCCGGGAGAAATCCATTCAAGGTCAGGAGGAAAACCGCAGTCCAAAAGACCCGCAGAGGAAAATGCCCTCTCCTGTTCATTCTGAACAGGAAAAGTCCCTCCCCCAGAAGAAGCTGCAGCAGGAACTGCAGGCGAAACAGAATCTCCGCGCCCCTCACCTGATCATCCCGCTGCCCATAAAGACGGACAGGGCCTCCAGAAAGGCCTTTTTCCTGGCCCGGCTGATGCGGATCATCCTTCCTCCCACTTTCACATCCTCCCCGGAAATCCTCTCCACATATCGGAAGTTCACCGCCGCCGAGGCGCTGACCTGGAAGAACTGCTCCGCCGGAAGCTTGTCTATTGCGGCGGAAAGTCTGCCTCTGAGCGTATAGTCCCTTGTGGATGTATGGTAGGTCAGCTCATGGTCCTGCACCTCCAGACAGACAATCTCCCCGATGGGAATCACCTGAATCTCTCCGCCTATGTTCAAAAGAAGGGCGGGGCTTTTATTCATCCGGACTGAACTCAGGATGCGGCGCATCTTCATACGGAAGGCAGGATATTTCACTGGCTTCACGATAAAATCCAAAGCTCCGACATCGTACCCTTTGACCGCATACTGGACCATGCTGGTAACGAACACCAGAGGAACGGTAAGATCCATCTTTCGAAGGGACTCTGCCGCGCTCATCCCGTCTGTCCCTGGCATGCGGATGTCCATAAAGATGACATCAAAGACCGGCTGGTAATGAAAGAGAAAGCGCTCCGCGCTTTCAAAGAGTGTCACGGAAAGGGTTGTCTCCGTCTCCATGCAGAAGCGCTCGAGCGCCTCCCGGAGCCTTTGAGACTCCTCCGTCTCATCCTCCACAATCGCTGCTTTCAGTTCCATGATGACCTCCTAAAGCTGCCCGATCCCTCCAGGGGAGTCCTGCTGCGCGTCCCTGCTCCGGCGAAGAAGCTCAGCCAGGCCCCCGGAGCCTGGTCGACTGAGCCTGAGATTCAGACCTGTGTTCATGTTCAGACAAATGGTTTCGTGAGACGCAAATCTCAAAGGCTTAAAAGGGAACGATTCCCTGATCCCCTCTGGCTGACAGTCACCAGGAGGATGTAAAGCGCCACATTGGACCTGCCGCCCGAATGATGGCTTCTCGCTGGAAACCGTACTGCTTTCAGGGAACCCCGGCAGACTGCTATTTTGCCCTTTGGCGGGATCATCAGGTTATATATACCGGGAACCATTCGAATCTGCCAGGTGTATACGCCCCTCGCGATAGTTTGATCGCAGATTCTCGTGCTCGCGGGTATAGCACTCTCTTAGGCTTGTCCTTTCAAAAGCTGGGAAAAGAGATCCTTCAGAGACTGCGTTTCCTTCTCGGCATTCCTGAAATACAACTGGAATGCGTTCTTTGAATTCAGGTAAGCGGTGACTTTCTGCTTGTCATGCTCTGTCAGATACACTTCTCCCTTCAGGAGGTAGGCCGAGAACCCGTCCATGTTGAAGTCGTCCCAGAAGTCCCTGGGGAGTTTCCTGGGGTCAATCCCCATGTTCTTCGCGATTTCATTCAGGACCTTCAGCTGTTCATTCGGAAGCAGGGAATTCTTGATGGAGCGAAGGAGAAAAATCTCCTCGAGGCTCTCCCCTCTCATCATTCTGATAGCGACCGTCCCTGTCCCAGTCAGAATCAGCAGCAGAAGAAGAACGCGGATGCTCAGATGCACCCGTGCCTTCCGCCGCTCCTTCTGGATATATCGCCTTGTGACGGGGTCACTCTCCGTCAGACGGACGCTCGGAGATGCTGAAGCCGCCTTTGATCTATTCTTCTCTGCCTGAGAGACTTGATGGGAAGAACTGGACGGCGCTGCCGCTCTCACAGAAGCTGACGGGATCGATGCGTCTGCCGGAGTCGGCGGGTCAGATGAGACAGTTGAGTCCGCCTTGCCTGACAGGTCAGCTGAGACAGCTTCTGCCTTCTCATTTGCACGCTCAGCTGCCTTCTCAGCGGTCCTCTTCTGGAGGCGTTCCTCCTCCAGACTCCTTCGAACCCGTTCAAGTTCCAGGCGCTCCTCCGCCAGCTTTCTCCGCTCTTCCTCAAGGGAAAGCCTCTCCTCCCGGATGCTCAGAATCTCATCTCCACTCAAGGCATCCTCTATGCCCTGAGGCCTTGTTCCATGGTTTTCCATCCGTCTCCTCCCTGAACCCGAACGATGCTTTGTGTTCCAGTTCGAAATCATATAAATGGTGGTGCTAATGACATGAAAAAGTGCTGGATTGTGTGATCTAGTTTGATAATAACTATATGTTATGGCGTTGCATTGTGTGAATGGATAATATTATTGCTGGTATATATTTAACTGGATATATCTTAATGGATGAGTGTTCTAAATTTAAGTGATAAATATTCCTCTTCAAGATGTGTTATGTATAATGATTTCTTCAAAATTGCTCCGTGTTTTCACCTGCTTCGTATTTTCAGCTGCTTCGCATTCTGCTCCACCTGTGTCAGGACAGAAAACCTTAAAAGCTGATGCGAAACAAGTATGCTTATGAAGTATCATAATCAATGAAACTGATATATGA
>CADBUA010000359.1 GCA_902797665.1 uncultured Lachnospiraceae bacterium
AAAGAACCTGAATCGAAAGCTTTCCCGACATGAAAGCTGGAACGCAAAAATCGGGGATGGAAAGCATGAGATGAGAGAGATGCTGAAATATCGGGAGCAAACCGTAAATAACCTTTTGGACGATCGTCATAGATGGATTCCTGAAAGAAAAGAAGAAGGACATGGGAAGGGTAGAAACTGGAGAGGCCAGGGGTAAAGATTGATGGACAAGATCGCAGTGTTGATCCCGTGCTTTAACGAGAGCCAGACGATCCGCAAGGTTGTGGAGGATGCGAGGACTGCACTTCCGGAAGCGGTCATCTATGTGTATGACAACAACTCCACAGACGGGACGGTCGAGATCGCGGAGAAGGCCGGGGCCATTGTGCGGCATGAGTACATGCAGGGCAAGGGCAACGTGATCCGGCGCATGTTCAGGGAGATCAACGCCGAGTGTTATGTCTGTGTGGACGGGGATGACACTTACCCGATGAGTTCCGCACCGACAATGGTGGATCTGGTCCTGAATCACAATGCGGATATGGTGGTGGGAGACCGTCTCTCTTCAACATACTTTACGGAGAATAAGCGTCCCTTCCATAACCTGGGCAACTCCAGTGTCAGGCTTTTTATCAACCATCTGTTTCAGAGCGATGTGCAGGACATCATGACGGGTTTCCGGGCTTTCTCCTATGACTTTGTCAAGACCTTTGCGGTACTCTCCCAGGGCTTTGAGATTGAGACGGAAATGACCATTCATGCGGTGGTCAACAACCTGCAGATCGAAAATGTGGTCATTCAGTACCGGGACCGTCCGGAGGGGAGCGTTTCCAAACTGAATACCTTTTCCGATGGCTTTCGGGTGATCTGTACCATCTTCCGCCTGTACAAGAATTATAAGCCAATGGGCTTTTTCGGCTGGATCGGGGTATTTCTTGCTTTTCTGTCTGTCATCTTCTTTATTCCGGTCCTCCGCGACTACATGCATACAGGGCTGGTAGCCAAGTTTCCGACGCTGATTGTCTGCGGGTTTGTGATGCTTGCGGCGCTATTGTCGATCTTTGCGGGGCTGATTCTCTCGAACCTGGAACGTCAGAACCGGCGGGATTTTGAGCTCAGGCGAAACATGCTGGAGGACCGCAGAGAAAAGGAATGAGCTTCCTGGGACCGGCATAGGAATGATGGATCCGATGATCCGATGAACCGATGATCCGGCTCTCCTCCCTTTCTCCCGGCAGATCCTGGATTTGCCTGATCCGCGTGAGGCGTGTGAGGCCTGTGAGGTCTGTGAAGCCCGGGAGCGGGCAATGTATTTCAGATTATTGGGTTTAGTGGAAAGCCCTCCTTTCCGATCCATTCTGGATCGTGGGAAGGAGGGCTTTTTAAATGATGGAAGTGTGAAAACTCCTCGGAGGTCAGCAGGAAGTGAAAATCTCCCTGGAGGGGGGCGTCTCTATCCGGCAGATCTGGAAAGGTGAGATCGATTTGGGTCTGGGTATCTGGGTCCAAGTCCAGGTCCAGGCACAGGTACGGGTTGAACATGTGTATGCGTATGAGAGAGTACCCGCTGTTCTGCCGTCTCTGAACCTGGGAACGCTGACAGCAAAAGCGCAGCAGAGCTCTCTGAGAGAATCGCCCAGGACTGATCCCCTGCCTTTATCTCTTTTTCCGCCAGTTTTCCCCAAAGACCATCTCTTCAATTCGCTCTGTGGCGTGCCCATCGCAGCCGCCCATGAATTTCTGCTTGAACTTCCGGACTCTCTCCCGATCAAAGCGCTCATCCAGATGAACCAGCTCGTCCACGAGCTCTTCCATATCCCGGCAGACCGGTCCAGGCGTCAGGTCATGGTAATCATAGTAGAAACCCCTCCAGTCGTTGTAGTCGTCGAGGTCATAGGCGTAGAAGAGCATCGGACGCTCAAACAGAGAGTACTCGAAGATCAGCGAGGAGTAGTCGGAGATGCAGACATCCGCCACGGAGAGGAGCTCGTCGATCGTAAACCTGCTCGTCGCGTCGTAGGCGTATGTATTTTGCAGGGCAGAGGGAATGAACTGCTTTTTCCCGGCTTTGATGTAAGGGTGTACCTTCGTGACAATCACGTACTCATCTCCCAGGGCCTCCTGGATCATCCGCATATCGAAGGTGTTGAAATAGCCAGGTGTACTGGCGCTTTTGACTCTCCCGCGGAAGGTCGGGGCGTAGAGAATGATCTTTTTCCCGATACAGGCAGGGAAGGCTTCCTCTATGCTGGCTCTGGCCTGGGCTGTAAACGCCTGGTCGTAGAAGATATCTGTCCGGCTGACCCCGACCCCTTTGACAACCTCCGGGGTCTCCTTGAGCTCCATTGCCTCAGCGTAAGCCCACTCAACCTCTTTGCTGCTGACCGT
>CADBUA010000360.1 GCA_902797665.1 uncultured Lachnospiraceae bacterium
CCTCTAGTATAACAAAGCCTTGAAGGCAGGTCAGTTCAGGAAGCTGAAGAAGATACTGATTAGAAGATACTGAATAAAAGATACTGAATAAAAGATACTGAAAAGCTTTCTTTTTTCAGAAGCATCATATATTGGCAGGAAATACTGCTGCTGTCCAGGCAGCTTTATGTACTCTGCAGAGAGCGTGAACGTACAGAGCGTGAGCGCACAGAAGAGAAGGTGCCTCAGACTGGGCAGCTACAGCGTTTTGGGATCCTGCAGACCATTCAGGACAGGCAGGGTCTTTTTGGATCAGAAAGGGAAAGGGTGAAATCTGAGATGGTTAAGGTATCGGTGATATGCCCGATTTTCAAAGCAAAGAATTATATCCGTCCCTGTGTGGATTCTCTGCTCTACCGGCAGGGATTAGACGATCTGGAGGTCATTCTTGTGGATGACTGTTCCCCGGACGATACTTATGAGTACGCGAAAGAGTGCTATAAGGACAATGACAGAGTTCGGGTATTTGAGCAGGAAAAGAACAGCGGTCCCGGCGAAGCCAGAAACCGGGGGATCAGAGAGGCAAAAGGCGAATACATTGTCTTCTGTGACATCGATGATCTCTACAAGGATGGATCGATCGGCGAGATGGCTGCCACAGCGGACAGAACGGGTGCGGATGTATACTGGCCTACAGTCAGCTATATGTCGGTGATCGATCCCGTTCCGGATGATCTGTCTGTGCTGACAGAGGATCAGCTTTTAAAGATCGGATATCTCACCCCGGAGATGGCAGCGAGAGAGGAGATCGCAGAAGCCGGAGATATGGCGGAGCGCTGTGAGGGATTTCTGAAGCACCATTATCACTGGAACAGCATCTCAAAGCTTTATCGGACGTCTTTCCTCAGAGCCCATAATCTTTTCTTCCCGCCCATCAGCCTTGCGGAAGATCAGTACTTTATCCTGAACTGTCTGATCCATGCGGACAAATATGTCTTTGACCAGAAGTGCTATTATATCATCCGCGTCGGAAATGTCGCCTCCGTTTCGAGGACGGCAGCCAAGAACCCGAGGATTTTCATCAAGGCCATGGAGTCGATCTTTGAGTCACTCGACACCATGGGCGGCATCTTCCAGGATGTCCCCTACTTTACGGAGCATCCGGAGCTGATCAAAAAGCTGATCGATTTCCAGGTGGAGCAGGTTGAAAATCTTTTTGCGCTTCCAAAGTATCATGAGTTAGGAAGAGAGTTCCTGTCCGAAAACGAGGATGTGAAAGCGATATTCAAAAAGTACTTTGGATCCCTGGCAGATTTCGCGGAAAAGACCTTCTTTGATGCTTATGATTCCAGAAAAGCCTCAGGAGAACTGGATTTCTACACTGGAAAATCCGCATATGAGGCAATGAAAGAAATGAAAGAAAAAGTGGGATCAGGTGTTTACTGCCTTCTTGAAGAGTAAAAAAGAGAAGAGCAGAGAAGAACAGAGAAGAACAGAGAAGAATAGAGAAGAATAGAGAAGAGAAAGAAGATCAGAAAAACAGAAAAACAGATAAACAGATAAATAGAAGAATAGAGGGCAGAAAGGAGAAAAGAAAAAGAGAGAAATGTTTAAACTGTTAAAACTGTTGAAAAAATCACAGGTGTTTCTCATGATGTGCGCCGGTGTGTTTATCGGACTTCAGGTCTTTTTTGACATGAAGATTCCGGTCTATATGGCGGATCTGACGGTTCTGCTGTCAAATCAGGCGATCTCAGGAGCTGAAAAAGAGCAGATGATCAACGCAATGATTCCGGGCGCTCTGATTGTCCTGCTGCTCGGTCTTTGTTCAGCGATCTGTTCCCTGCTTTTGACGCAGCTGCCAATCACAGCCTTTATTGCGAGTCTCCGGAAGAAGGTCTTTGACAAAGTACAGACCTTGTCCATGGAGAACATTGATCATCTCTCCGTTGCCAGTCTGATCACAAGAACAACTTCAGATATGAACAATCTTCAGCTGATCTATGCGAACATGCTTCTGGCTCTGGTAAGGGTTCCCGTGGTGTCGATCTGGGCGATCATCAAAATCAGCCAGTACGGGAGCTCCTGGGTGGCAGTGTTTATCGTTTCCTGTGTGCTCTACATCCTGCTTGTGGTGTTTGTCATGAAGACGATTCGGCCATATATGGAACCGCAAAGAGGCCTGACAGACAAGCTCAGCAAGGTGACGATTCAGAAGCTTGGCGGCATCGATGTGATCAGGGCTTATAATGCGCAGGCTGAAACCAGAGGCAAGTTCTGTAAGGTGAACGAAGATTTGACCGATGTTCTCAGGAAGAGTCAGACGCCAAAAGTCTACCTGCAGCCTGGAATGATTCTGGCCATCAACGCCATGTATCCCTGCATCTATTTCCTGGGGTCCCTGGCGCTCAACAAGATGCCTGTGGAAGCAAAAGCCTTCTACTACTCTGGCATGACCGCGTTTACGCCTTATGCCGTACAGCTCATGATGGCAGTTTCTATGGTCGTTCTGATCCTGATTCAGTATCCGATCGCCCATGTGTCCGCAACGAGAATCCTGGAGATTCTGGACTTTGATCCGGCAATCAAGGATGGGGCAGGCGCAAAGGCAGAGGAGACGGGCACAGTCCGTTTCGACAATGTCTCTTTCGCGTTTCCTGGCAGCAAAGAGTGCTTTATGCGTAACATCTCCTTCAGCTGCAAAAAGGGCGACACTGTGGCGGTCATTGGGCCGACAGGCTGCGGGAAGACCACGCTTCTCAACCTGATGCTGCGCTTTGTCGATGCCACGGAAGGCTGCGTGTATGTCGACGGAAAAGATGTCAGGGAGTATACCCTTGAAGAACTGAGGGATAAGATCAGCCTGACACAGCAGAAAGCGGTTCTCTTCTCCGGCACCATCGCGTCGAACATCACCTATGGATGCGAGGAGAAGCTGAATGATCAGGCCTACATTCAGCATGCAGGCGAGGTCTCCATGTCCCAGGAGTTTGTGGACAAGATCCCGGAGAGCTACGGGGCGGCAGTTGCGCGCGGCGGATCGAACTTCTCCGGAGGTCAGAGGCAGCGCCTCTCGATCGCAAGGACCATCGCCAAACCGGCTGAGATCCTGATCTTTGATGACTCTTTCTCCGCACTCGACTTTAAGACAGACCGGTCGCTGCGTGAACAGCTGCATGAGCAGTATCCGGACAGCACAAAGATCATTGTGGCACAGCGGATTGGAACGATCCAGGACGCGGATCAGATCCTGGTCATGGAGAATGGCAGGATTGTCGGAAGCGGAACCCATAAGGAGCTTCTGAAGACCTGTCAGACTTACCGGGAGATCGCAGCCTCCCAGCTTACAGAGGAGGAACTGTCGGCATGAAGAAAGATAAGCAGGCAAAGCGCGCAACAAAATCGTCCATTTCCATGCTGATCAGATACATCAGCCAGCACGTGAGTGCCATTGTCTGGTCTGTTCTGCTCGCTGTGGTTTCAGCTGCGGCAGTTCTCCTGGACCCGTATCTGAGAGGCAAGGTGATGGATGGCATCCTGGGAGGGATTTCAGGGGAAGCCCTGATCGACACGAAGACAGTCGGCATGATGTGTCTGATCTGTATTCTGCTTCAGTTTGTCAAGTTTTATGTGGATCAGAAACAGAATAAGCTCCTGATCGGCGTCTCCACCTCTGTCACCAGAGATATGAGAAAGGATCTGGATGAGAAGCTGGACAAGCTTCCCATGAACTTTTTCTTCAAAAATCAGTCCGGCGATACCCTGGCCAGAGTCGTAAACGACACGGAAATCGTCGGACACAACCTGGCCTCCATCGTAATGTATGTGGTGAGCGGAGTCATCCTCCTGATCGCCGTTCTGGTGCTGATGTTCGTCACGAATGTGTATCTGGCCCTGGTCTGCATCATCAGCACCCTGGCAGGCTCCTGCCTGAT
Organism: uncultured Lachnospiraceae bacterium; assembly: GCA_902797665.1. Classification (GTDB taxonomy): domain Bacteria; phylum Bacillota; class Clostridia; order Lachnospirales; family Lachnospiraceae; genus Porcincola. The sequence continues at coordinate 3,915 of CADBUA010000360.1, forward strand.
GCTGGTTGTCAGCAAGATTTCGACCAGCTTCTACATGAAACTGGCAGCGATCACCGGCGGGATGAACGCTTATATTGAAGAGAATTTCAGCAACCACAACATCGTAGCGGCCTACAATCATCAGGAAAGCTCAAAGCACGAGTTTGCCGGGATTAACAACCCCATGCAGAAGGCCAGCTTCAATGCACAGTTTATCGGCGGCCTGGGAACGCCGATTTCCTCCTTTACCAGCTATTTTTCGACACTCCTGATCTTCATCGTGGGTGTGAAGATGATTATCGCGGGCTCCTGTACGATTGGAACGGTGGTTGCGTTCACATCCTACAACAGTGCGCTGGGAGGACCGATTAACAACATCGCGAACTCGATCCAGATCATTTCGAACATGGGGGCTTCCCTGAAGCGAATCTATGAGATGCTCATGGAAAAGGAACTGGATCCCGAGGATGACAAGGCGCCTGACACCGGGGAGACCCGCGGTGAGGTGGTCTTTGATTCGATTAAGTTTGGCTATGATCCATACAAGCTGATCATCAAGAACTTCTCCCTGAACGTTCAGCCGGGACAGACCATTGCCATTGTCGGCCCGACCGGAGCTGGCAAAACAACCCTGGTCAATCTCCTCATGCGTTTCTATGAGGTGAACGGAGGGAAAATCCTGGTGGACGGTGTGGACATCATGTCCATCACCCGGGAAGATCTGAGAGACAAAGTCAGCATGGTGCTCCAGGATCCCTGGGTCTTTGACGGGACGCTGCTGGAGAATCTGACCTTCGGAACCAAGGACGCCCCGATGGAGAAGGTGGAGCGGGCGATTACTGCGGTGGGTCTCGATTACTACATCAACACCCTTCCGGAGAAGCTGAATACCATGCTTGGGGACAAGATGCAGCTGTCCCAGGGGCAGAAACAGCAGATCTCCATTGCCCGGGCCATGATCGCCGACAAGCCCATGGTCATTCTCGATGAGGCGACAAGCTCGATCGATACCCGGACAGAGAAAAAGATTCAGGAAGCCATGAACAAACTGATGGAAGGCAGAACCAGCTTTGTGATTGCCCACAGGCTTTCAACAATCCGGAACGCGGATGTGATTCTGGTGCTGAAAGACGGCGATGTTGTGGAGCAGGGCAGCCATGACGCGCTCATCGCGAAGGGCGGTTTCTACTATGAGCTTTACAACAGCCAGTTCGACCCGGCCACGCGGAGCCTTGAGAAGTCAGGATCAAAATCAGGTTCAAAATCAAAATCAGGATCATGATCAAAAACAGGATCAGAATCTGCAGCTGCAGCTACCTGAGGATGAGAGGTTCCCTTTGTAAGCCCCTGGCCCTTTCTTTCCAGAGAAGGCGTGCGGGGGCCTTCAGAAGAGACTTATAGGAGTACATTATGATTATCAATACAGAAAAAAGAGGAGCAGACGGATCTGAACTCTGGCTTTTTATCAAAGGAGCCGTGGATTCCTCCAACATGGGGTACCTTGACAAGGCGCTGAAGAAAGCCCAGGAAGAGGCCGCAGGCGGAAAGATCTATGTGGATCTGAGCGAAATGAGCTACATTTCCAGCGCGGGGCTCAGAACCTTTCTGGTATACAAAAACAACGGGGCGGATCTGACTCTTCTCAACGCATCGAATGAAGTATATGAAATCTTTGAGATCACTGGATTCACCACGATCCTGGATATCCAAAAAAGAGAGCGGGTTGTCTCTCTGAAGGGAAGCAGCTACATTTCCCGGGGCGCTGTCGGTATGGTTTTCAAGATTGGCAGGGATGAGATCATCAAGGTATTTACCGACGGATCTTCCAAAGAGCAGATTCAGCCTTCTCTGGATCGGGTAAAGGCTGTATTTCTGGCCGGTGTCCCCTCCCCGATCTCCTATGATGTGGTGAAAGTGACAGACTATACGGACGCCATCGCGAAAGCTGATGATATCCCGGGAGGACCGCAGCATAAAATCAACCTTCCAGCGGAAGGGGAAGGAACGGTCTACGGGGTCATCTTTGAGATGATGGAAGGGGAAACCCTGGCGAAGGTCATGAGCAAGGACCCGGAGCATGCCGAGGAATACGGCCGCCAGTACACAGAGATCCTGAAGAAACTACATTCCTGCAGAATCAATGATCCTGCGGTTCCCACGGTCAAGGAGCTTTATGAAAAGCGCTTTGACAGACTCGCGCGCTTTATCAGCGACGAGGAGGTAAAAAAACTCAAAGCCTTTGTCAACAGCATCCCGGATGCGGACCGCTGCCTGCACAATGATCCGCACCTCTTCAATGTCATGGTCAGCCATGGAGCGCCCATGTTCATCGACTTGGATGATGCGGCATCAGGGCATCCGGTTTTTGACCTTGTATGCCACATGACCGATTACAATGCCTATCTGGGGATGGAAAAACAGAATCCAGGCTGGCTGATGGAGCATATCGGGATGGACACGGAGAAGCTTACAAATCTCTGGCACCGTGTCCTGGAGACTTATACCGGAACGAAGGACAAAGAGAAGCTGGAAAAGCTTGAAGGCTTTCTCAGGGTCTTTTCGGGTGTCCAGTCCGCTTCCCATCTGGGGGATGATTCGGTGACAGATGAATGCAGAGAGGATACGCTTCTTGGACTGCGCCAGTATCTGTTCCCGATTCTGCCGGATCTGACTGGCGACTTCCCCTGGCCTGGAGAGCTTGACTGACTGACAGGTCACTGAGGCAGATTCGAATGCTGTAAAAGAGTGCCTGACAGAAACCGGATCAGAAAACTTCATACAAAGAATTCAATATGAAGGATTCCATGCAAAGAATTCTATGAAAAGAGTTTCATGTAAAGAAAGATTTGCATATCATTTCAAGATTCAGAGATTTGCAAACAGAAGATTCAAAAGACGGAACAGCCCCCTGCCCTGGCAGAGGGCTGTTTTCTTTTTCAGGGCTTTCTTTTCAAGCTTTCTTTCGCGGGGAAGTCTGTAAACAGACTGCCGGGCAGGAGCTATGACAGGCAGTGTCAGACATATGAAAGCCGTTGATCCCGGAAGCGTTGAGTGTTGAATCCGGAAACGTTGATCCCGGAAGGGCAGGAGCTTTACGGCATGTGCTTCCCGGTGCGGATTCCCTGCCTGATTTGAGTTTACCAACAATCCGTTCATCCCCCCTGCGTGGGGGCTGCAGTTGAGACACAGGAGAAAAATAAATGGCAAAAGTATCTGTAATTGTCCCCATGTACAAAGGAAAGAACTATATTGTCCCCTGCATCAGCTCTCTGAAGCGGCAGGGTATTGACGATCTGGAGATTATTGTTGTCGATGACAGATCTCCGGACGATTCTTATCAGTACGCAGTGGACCTTTATAAGGATGATCCCCAGGTTCGGATCCTGGAGCAGGAGAAGAACGGGGGACCCGGTCAGGCCAGAAACCGCGGCCTTGATGAGGCCACAGGCGATTACGTCTGCTTTGCGGACCTTGATGACCTCTACATTGACGGGGCGATTGGAAAGATGCTGGATGTGGCCGAGAAGAATGACGCGGACATCGTCATCACCAGCGGCATGATCGTCACCCTGGTGGAGGAGGAGCCGGACGATCTGTACACCCTTAAGGAATCGGAGCTTCTGAAATTCGTCTTTGAGAGCCAGAGCGCACCGCGGGAGGAGGGCTATGTCGAGATTCAGGGAGACCTTCCGGAGCGCTGTGATAAATGGCTTGAGCACTACTACCACTGGAATGTCTTCGGAAAGATCTATAAAAGATCCATGCTGGAGAAGTACTCGATTCGCTTTCCGTCCATCAGTCTTGGGGAGGATTACCTCTTCTGCCTGAACGTGCTCATCCATGCGGACAAATATGTCCGGATTACAGACAGTATCTACATCTACAGGTCCAACGCCAGCTCCGTCTCCAGAGGAAAGGGCAGCGTCAAGCTTTTCAACAATGCCTTGAAGACGCTGTTTGCGACACCCAGCTGCATTGAGACGATGACGAAGGGAATCCCCTTCTTTGAGGAGCATCCGGAGTACCTCAGGAAACTGGCTGGATTCCAGATCAGCAGCGTGGAGGATTACTACGCCGTTCCTCAGTTCCAGCAGATCGGGAGAGAGGCTCTCATGGAGAATGAGGATGTCGCCGAGACCTTCCGGAATGCATTCGGGGAAAAGGCGGACTTCATTAAGAAAACGCTTTTTGACGCCTACAGCGCAAAGCCGCCGATCGAGATCGAGACTGGGGAAGGCCTGGAGAATATCGTCTACCGCCAGAAGAAGAAGGCGGAAGTCGGAACAGGGCTCCTTTCGGTCCTGCCTTGATGAGAGAAGCGTATCGCTGAAAAGCGAGCTTATCGCGGGAGGATGCCGGCAAATCCAACAGCATCCTGCCAGGCGGGAATGCAGATGAGAATTCAGATGAGAATGAAAAGAGAGGGAGAGACCAGATGAGTGAACAGCAGAAAGCGATCAAGCCTGGGATCAGGAAGAGTGAGCCTTTGAGGGACAAGTATCCGTTGACGAATTCCATTATGCTGCAGCGCTATGTCTGTGAGTCCAATGGAAAGACAGTTGATATCAATGACCTGATCTATTATTTTACCCTCGAGGAAGAAACGGATGAGGAAAAGCTCTGCCGGGTGATCAAAGAGATCGTAGAAGAGCATCCGACTTACCAGATGGGTGTAGATATTGAAAAGAAAGAAATGTTTTTGAAGAAGGAGCCCTTCGAGGTGGAGATTCTCAACCTGGATGAAGAGGCATTTACAGCCTTCCGGCAGAGTAAGCTTCACTGGATCCGGGATCTCAGGAAGGATCCCCTGCTCGAGGCAAAGATTATCCATCAGGGAGGAAAGCGTTACGTCTTCTTTGACTTCAACCATTTGATCTATGATGGAATTTCCATGGAGATGTTCCTGAAAACAGTGGAACAGAGATACAACGGGGAAGAAAGCTTCAAGGAAGTTTTCTCGGTATTTGATGTTGCAGAATACGAGGAAAATCTTCAGGGCACGCCTTTCTATGAGGAAGCTGTCTCCTATATGGATCAGTGCTATCAGGATCTGCCTGCGTGCGGCTTTTTCAAGGGAGATCCCTGCAGCACCACAGCGACTGTGAATATCCTGGACGGGGTGAGTCAGGAAAAGCTGATGGAAAGGATTCGGGAGCTTCACAGCTCTCAGCTGAACTTCCATATGGGGGCCCTGGAGCTTACAGTGAAGAGGATCCTGAAACAGAACGATTTCACCTATGCGGTCATCCATACCGGAAGGAAGATGGATGGGCTGGCCACTACCTACGGTGTGCTGGCGAATGCGGTGATCCAGCGGTCCCAGGGAGAGATCGGGGATCTCGGAACGTATCTCTTCAAGATCCATGAGGAGTATAAAAACCTGATCAACTACAACGTACTCTCTGTGCCGGAGATGGTGGAGCGCTATCCGAATGTCCTGTCCGGGATCACCTTCAACTATTATGGTTCGATCCAGATGATTGATCGGCTGATGCTGGGCGGGAAGGCGAACATGGGGAATGAAGCCTTCTACTATGAAGCCCTGGCTGCGATGCAGCCCTTCACGCCCTGTGATCTGAGCATCCGCACTTATGGGAATGGGTTGAGGATGGGCATGATCGCCTCCGCAAAGATCCCCATGGAGGAGGCGAATGCGTTCCTGGAAGCGTATAATCAGACCCTGCGCGCAATGCTGGAGACGGATGATATCGCGAAAATCTTAGAGGCATAAGGCACAGGGCACATAAAGCATAAAAAGGGCTTTTGGCCCGGGATACCGCGGCTCTGGACTGCAGGAGGCAGAACAAGCCTGATGCGAGTATCGCAGTGAAATAAACTGGCAAATTTGAATGCTTTAGGGTATAAATTCATAGCTGAGGCTGAGGCCAGGCCCTGGCCTCAGCTTGAGGTGGGCAGATCTGACGATGAAAGAGAAGAATGGGTGAAGAAGATGACAGATCTCCCTCACCGGATGAAAAGGAGTGTGGAATCCTCTATGAGTCTGAACACAATGCTGGCGAATGTTTTTAGCAGATACCGGGATGCGTGTGCGATCACTGACAGGGACGGTGCGCGTACCCTGACCTATGGGGAACTCGGCAGCCTGGCCGGCAGATGTGCCGGAAAACTCAGAGCCTCCGGGATCAATCCCGGGGACCGGGTGATCGTCAAGATGGGAAGAAAGCTGGAGTATGTCGCGGCGGAGCTTGCGATTCTCCGCCTTGGGGCTGTGGCGATCCCTCTGATCCCCTCCTACCCGGATGAGCGGGTCCGCTATATTATGAAGGATGCGGAGGTTGGGCTGATCATCGGAGAGTCCTTTTTCGAAGACGTCGAAGGGTATGAGGAAGTCCCCTTTATGACGGAGGCAGAGGAAGGCCCGGATGCAGACGAGAGAATCGACTTCATCTTCTATACCTCCGGATCCACCGGAAACCCCAAAGGAGTGATTTTCCGGGACAAGGCGGTGGTCAACGCCATCACAAGGAACCTGGAGGATGGGGAGAAAACAAAGCCCCTGATCTACGGGGCCCCCTCCACCTTCTCCTTCGTCGCCTCGATCACAGAGTACTATGTCAACTTCTGCCTGGGCGGCCATCTGCATCTGCTCTCGGACGCGGTCCGGTCGGACGCGAATAAGATGGCGGACTATTTCGCAGAGCACCATATCACGGCAAGCTTCATGTCGCCCAGAGTCCTGAAGGTTTTTAAGAATAAGGACAAGGATCTGAAATGGGTCATGGAAGGCGGCGAGAAATCCAGGGAGGTCTATTCCAGCGAGTTCCAGATCATCAATGCCTACGCCCAGACGGAGACGATCTGCTCGGTTCTGAGCTTCCATGTGGACAGGAGCTACCCGGAGACACCGCTTGGGAAACCGAGAAAGGGCATCCGCATCTCGATCCTCGATGAGGAGGGGCGCGAGGTGCCTGACGGGGAGGAAGGCGCCATGGTTGTGACCGGCGTCCTGCCCCATGAGTATTTGAACCTCCCGGAAATGACCAGGAAAACCTTTACGGTACACGAGGATGGCCTTGTCTCTGTGCGCACGGGTGACCGGGCCAAGAGGCTTCCGGACGGAAACATCCTCTATGTCAACCGCGAGGACTGGATGCTGAAGATCAACGGGCAGAGGGTGGAGCCTGGAGAGATTGAGTCTGCCATGTGCGAGGCCGAGGGCGTGACCGGGGCCATCGCCAAGGAGTTTGAGCAGGAGGACGGCACGAGCCTTCTTGTCGGCTTCTATACCCAGGAGGGGGACATCGCCCTGGAGAAAGCCAACCTGGCGATCAAGGCCGCGCTGGAAGCGCGCCTTCCCCACTATATGATTCCGACGGTCTTTGTCCGGATGGACAGGTTCCCGGTCAATGCCAACGGGAAAATCGACCGAAAGGCCATCCAGAAGCCGGACCTCTCTTCTCAGCTGGTAGACTATGAAAAACCCGAGAATGAGATGGAGGAAGCCATTACCCGGGCGATGGAAAAGGTCCTGAAGCTGCCGAGAATCGGCCGCAAGGACAACTTCTTCTCGCTGGGCGGCAACTCCCTGAACGCGGTCACGCTGGCCTATGAGAGCGGTCTGGCCAGCCTTACCCCCCAGTTTGTCATGATTGGGAAAACGGCGGAGGGAATCGCTGAGCTCCTGACGGCAGGCGCGGTGTCCAGACCTGCCATCGAGAAAAGCGCTTCTCTGAAGGAGCGCTATCCCCTGTCTCTGGCGCAGAGATATCAGTATGACGCCTGCGCCTTCCTTGGGAAGCCCATTGATGTCATCGACAACCGCTACTATTTCCTTCTGAATCCGGATGTGGATGAGGAGAGACTGAAAGAGGCGGTGAGAGAGACCGTAAAGGAACATCCGGTCTACCAGATCGGAATTGAGATCGAAAAGAACGAGATGTTTCTTCGGAAGGAAGACTTTGATCTTCCAACTCTCCTTCTGGAGGGAGAGGACTTTGACGCTTTCCGGAAGAAGAAGAACCAGAGAGTCCGAGACCTTTCCAAAGACCCGCTCTTTGAGGCGGCGATCATCCATACTGGAGAGAAGCGCTTCTTCTATGTGGACTTCTGCCACCTGATTTATGACGGTGCCTCCCTTGATCTGTTCATGAAGACGGTGGAGGGGAAGTACAGCGATAAAGAGAATCAGGAGAATCCAGACCATAAAATGATCTCTGGAAATCTGGAGACTCCTCAGGAGGTCTTCTCGATCTTTGACCTTGTGGAGAGCGAGCAGAAGACGAAGGATACTGCCTTCTATAAGAAGGCGGAGCAGTATTTCGACAGCCTTTACGGCAGTCTGACCCCTTCCGCCTTTTTCGGGGAGGAGATCACCGACACGGCAGTGTCCAAACCCCTGCTCGAAGGGATCCCGGAAGCGGAGCTTCAGAAAAGGCTTCCGGAGCTTGGCATCTCGATCCTCACCTTCTTCATGGGCGCGATGGAGATCACTGTGAAGAAATGGAAAGGGAAAGAGGACTTCTGCTACCGGTGCGTATACTCCGGCCGGACGGAGGAGGGACTTCAGAACACCCACGGTGTTCTGGCCAAGGCAGTGTATTTAAAGTCTCAGGAAGGCCGCTCGGGTTCTGTGAAGGACTATCTCATGAACATCCAGGATCAGTATCAGAACCTGGTTCTCTACGATGTCTGCGATATTCCCAGTCTCCTTGAGAAATATTCGTCCATGAGGTCCGGAATCAGTTTCAACTACATGGGCGCGGAGAAGGTCCGGTCCAGCATCTTCCTTGCCGGAAAAGAGAACAATGCGGACTACGGCTACTATGATGAGATGCAGAAGGCTCATAAGACCTTTACCAGGTTTGACTTCATCATTGGACGCTATCCCTCCTACGACGGCTATCAGGCAGTGATTGCCTCAGCCAGGGTGACAGGAGAGGAAGCACAGGCGTTTCTTGAGATGTATGATGCTGTGCTGAGAAAACTTCTCCAGGAAGAGGAGATGGAAGCTGTTTTCCGATAAGCAGAAGCACAGAGGAGAATGAGGTGGAGAATAAGGTGGCGAGTAAGACATCGAATAAGACATCGAATAGAGAAAAGAAAAGCCTGACGGGAGCTGTGCTTGCGGCGGCTGTCCTGGGAGCCTTCACGGAGAACGCGCTGGCCGCGCAGCCTCCGTCCCCAGGGGTTGAGCTGACGGAGTACAGCTACGATGAGAGAGGAAATCTGATCCTCAAATCTGTCAGCTGGAACAGCGGAGAGCCTGAAATCATCAGCTATGAGTATGACGAGAAAAACAACCTGATCCGGATGCTGGACAAGCAGACCGACGGGACGAGTACGGTACAGACCAGCAGCTATAGCTATACAGACAGCGGATACAGTGCGGTCAGCGAGGTGTATTCGGAAAAGGACGGGAAAAAATCCGATCTTCAGAGCATGCGGACAGAAGTGCTCTTCCATGATGGGGGATATACAGAGACGATCCGGACGGATGCGGAGGATTTTCTGACCGTCACAGAGGTGGACGATACGCTGGGAAAGCTCTCCTCTTCCATGCAGAAGCTGGACGGGACAGAAGTCACACGGGAAGAATACAGCTATAACGAAGCCGGGAAACTGATCACAAAGAAGACCACCGCCGGGAAGGATCAGGATACCGGGACTGAGGAAAGCTATGAGTATGATGAAAACAACTATCTGATCAAAAAAAGCGGATGGCTCGTGAAGGGGAATATGCGCCTTCCAATGGACTATTCAGACTATCAGAATGATGCGGATGGAAACTGCCTGGAAAGGCGGGACTATTCGGGGAGCGGAGAGCTCAAGGGCACAGAATCCTTTGCGTATAATGCTGAGGGGAAAGTGGTGAAGGATACACTCGCCGATGGGAGCGGCAGGGTGTTCTCTGAGACCCTGTCTGAGTACAGCGATGAAGGACTTCTGATCCGGGAGACGCGGACCATTTCATAAATCATAAACTCCAGGCTCCTGGACGTTGACAGCGTCAAAACGGCCTGGTTTATACGGAAAGAAGCAGGCAGCTGCTGCTTTCCGCAACAGAGAGAAAAAGGATTCGAGTAAGTCAAGAGCGGGGAAAAAGAAAGATAGGTATTTTAAGCTTATAAGAGTGTTTTTCCTTATAGGATACTTCAAAATGATTATCTGGATTTCATGGAGTTGAGTGATACGCGCGACCAGCAGGATTTGCTTCCGGCTGTCTGGATCTTCCAGTATAGCATGATGATCTGAACTCCATGGAGTTCATTTATATGACGATAGTCCAGAAAGGACTCATGCATCTGGTTCCGTGCTTCGCACGAATGCCAGAGCCCCAATATTCGCATTCTCGTGTTGCTTCGCATCACTTCCGGCTCTATTGGGGCTTCAAAGACGCTTCGCCCTTCACTTTCAAGCAAGCTCAAATGTCGGGCGAAGCTGCCTGACTGGAGTCATATATTCTAATGAAAAGAGTGGTAAATATAATAGATATGAAAATAAATAAGGACAGGAAAATCTTTCTGGGTCTTGCCGCATCTCTGTTTTTTCTGATCTTCTGCAGCATGCCGGCTTTCGCCGACGCCGGCATGAGCTGGAAGACGGAAAACATCAGGAAACAGGATGTGGTCTATTTTGGAGCCAGCCATCCGGGAGATGGATTTTATGGCAGAACCGCTGAAACGCCGATCGGCTGGATGGTGCTCGACCCTGCCGCATCCAGCATGGGGGGCGATGGCATCTTTCTGCTCTCCAAGGAATTGTTTGGAAAAGATGAGCTGGGGATTGATTTTTCCGAGGACGGCACGAGCAATGACTGGAACAGCAGCGATGTAAAAAAGCTTTGCGATCTACTTTTTGAAAAGGCTTTTTCAAATGGGGAAAAGAATACTGTCCTGACGACGACGAAGAATGATGCGGCTGGAACGGTTGAGTATAGTATCCCCGGGCATCAGAGATATACAAATTTTAAAGCTTTTACGCTGAGCAATGCGAAGCTCTTCTCCCTGTCCTGGGAGGAGGTCATGAAATATCAGGACATGCTGCAGATCACTGCAGCATACAATGCCTTTACCAGCAATAATTTCTGGTGGCTCCGTTCCCCGGCAGAGAATTCCGTTCTCCATTTTATAACACTTGGGGCTAATTGTTATGCTGGAATTATTGATACCGGCGGAAAGATACTTTCTTTTTATGTGGGATTCAATAAGAAGCTATTGGAATTATATGGAAGTAATGATGTAGAAGCATATAAGAACGATTCGACTACAAACAGAGCCTGCGCGCGTCCGGCTTTCAATCTGAACCGGAGTCAGGTCGTCTTTTCTTTTGCCGCGACAGGAAAGGGAACTGGGCTGACCGGAGGTCTTCAGGCAAACAAGGAATCCGATTCCGGTGAATGGAAGCTCTCCCTCCTGGATCAGAACCTGGGAGTGACCGTTGACCAGAACAATGTCACGCGGAATGGAAACCAGGTTACCATCCCCTATACAGCAAAAGGAGGAAGCAACTGCTACGTCTCCGCGGCCATCTATAACACAAAGAATAAAGTGGTGACCTATTATGGGAGACTTCAGGACGCCTCCTCAGGCTCCAGCGGAAAGCTGGAGTTCACCCTTCCTGAAATGACTGTTTCTGATGTGCTCTATGTTTTCTGTGAGCAGGTCAATGGGGACCGCAGGACGGATTATTCCGGAGAACCGGTCGAGGTGAAGAACATCAAGGGCAGTAAAGCTGACCCGAATCCGGATAAGCCGGTAAATCCGGATGACAATTCAGAAACTCAGCCGGTGGGTCCTTCTTCAGAGCCAAGTCAGGTGATTGTTTATGTCCCCGTACCGGTAGAGACGCCGGCCACAGAGACAGCCTGCACCGAGGAGCAGCCGCCGACCGTCTTTGACGCGGAGAGCAAGGTTCCGGAGACAGTTGAAGCGCGGGCCAAGGGAACCCTGGCAGTGACAAAGGTACACAGCAAAGAGAGCTCCATCCTGCTGACCGGGGCAACCACCTTCCAGTACGCGAAGCGATCGGAAACAAAGCCGGATTCTGTGATCACAGCGAAGGCGTTCTCGGAGACAGTCGCTGAGAAGATTACCATTGATCTGAGAGGCAGTTCTACCAGGCTGACATTTGGAAAGAATGCCTTTTCCGGTTCTCAGGCTGTAAAGCTGATCCTGAAGGGGAATGTGGCGAGCCGATTCAATTTCAAAGAAGGTGCTTTTCAGAACTGTGCCATCGAGGAGATCACCATCAAGGGCATGAAGAGCGCCCAGTACAAGAAACTGGCCGCCAGGATCAAGAAGGCCGGCTACAGCGGAAATATCGTGAAAAAATAAAGGGCAAGAGGGAAGAAGAGGTTTTCATAGAAAAGCGCCCATAAAAGGCTCATAAAAG
>CADBUA010000361.1 GCA_902797665.1 uncultured Lachnospiraceae bacterium
GAGAGAAAGATTGAGAGAGAGACAGAAATAGAGAAGATAAAACCGTAGATATAAGTGTAAGTACATTCATGTGTATATTCATATGTGTATGCGTATGCGCATGTGTATATAGGCATAGACATTGAAATAGTTATATAGATATAGAAAAGACTTAGACTGTCATAGATTCAGAGGCCGAAAAGGCGTAAAAACAGAATAAAAGAAAATGGGAATTACAGGAATTGAATGACAGGATGATCACAAAAAGGAAAATATGTGATGGAGGAAAGATGAGACGTAAATCAGGCAGAATCGCGATATCTTTTACACCGATCCTTTTGATCTTCTGGATGTTTTTATTCACGCTGTCTTTCAGGCAGAGCGCATGGGCGGATTCCGGGAGACCGCTGGCGCGGATCGGGTCCAGGTACTATCTGAACATGCAGAGTGCTGTGGATGAGGTGAGGGACGGAGAGACGATCGTCCTTCTCCGTGCCGTCACAACAGGGGAGAACGTCCAGGTGAGGAACAACCGCTCCTTTACCATCGACTTCGCGGGCTATCTCTACCAGTACGCGGCGCCTGGGATCGAGAAAAACGCCTATACGATCCGGAATGGAAATGTGAAGATCAGGCGGATCAACATGAAGCAGACAGCTGGTGCGGAGGGAGATCTCTTTGATATCCTCGGCGCGGCAAGTCTCACCATTTATAATGGCACGCTGCTTGGAAGCTTCGAAAACAGCGGGAAGCTGATTGTGAAAGATGGATCTTTCAACTGCAAGGATCAGTTTGCGGTGATCGCCAACTACGGAAAGCTGACCATCTCGGGCGGATCCTTCCTGGATCAGATCGTCAGTGACGGGAAAATGGACATCCGGGGCGGCTCAATCCTGACGGAAGGGGATACGCCTCAAATCTTTGTCAGAAGCGGCAGCGCTACGATTCGAGCTGGTGTCTTCACCTCCCTGGGGCCCGCGGTGAACCTCATGATCTCGGACAAGGGGAAAGTGACAATCTCGGGTGGGACCTTCAAGGCTCCTCCGGGGGTGGACAATGTCCTTGATGAGGGAGCTCTGACTGTCACCGGAGGGAAGTTCAACTCCTCGATCGATGTCAACTCAGACTATAATCCCGTGATCAGAGGCGTGCCGGTCAGGGTGGTGTATGGCTGAGAGAAGTGAAGCCTGCCAGAGAGCTGAATCGGAGCAGGCGGAGTGTCTGCCTTCGGGATTTCTCCGGGAAGGGAAATGCGAGTGTGCATGAACGGCCTTCCGCAGATATCAGGCCGCTGTGTTTCCTGACGATAGGGAAATCCGCGGAGATCAAAGGGAGAGAAGAAACGTAAAGCAGCAGAAATCCTGCAGTGAAAGCCCGGGGGTATTGCGCACAGGGTGGGCAGATCCCCGGGATCTTTCGTGTATACCAGGAACTGACAATCTGTAGCTTCCTATCGTGATCCTTAGCCCTGCCTGGAGTCTTTATCCGAACTTGTTTAGAGGACTTCACATATTTTTCTCAAATTTTTTTGGAAAGTACCCTCCTCTTTCAAATATTCTGTCGAAATAGTTGATAATACCAAAAGAATTGCGGTATAATCACCTGGAGTATAGCGGGACTCATAAACCGCGATAAGATCAGCCTGCTGTTACGAATGGCAAAAGAATAAGGCATAACCAGAGATTCAACAATACAGAGGGAAGGGGGAAAATACCGTTTTCCGCTTTCGAAGGGGGACTGCGGAAGGTCTCCATCGAGAAAGGAACGGCAGGAGATATAGGCTTTGGGAGATCTTGGGCTGATTTTTGATCTCGAAATCAAGATGGAGGAAGGTATTTATTATGGATGCAGTAGCTGCTTTTTTGGATCAGGTGGATGGCATTGTCTGGGGATGGGGGATGATCATCCTTCTGTTTGGAACGCACATCTTTCTGACTTTCCGCCTGGGGTTTATCCAGAGGTATACATTGAGCAGAGGAATCAAGCTCTCTGTTACGCCGGATCCTGACGCGGAGGGAGAAGTCTCCAACTTTGGTGCGCTGACGACAGCTCTGGCGGCCACAATTGGAACTGGAAATATCATCGGTGTTGGAACCGCCATCGCGCTCGGCGGCCCCGGGGCTGTGCTCTGGTGCTGGCTGACGGGTATCTTCGGCATCGCGACCAAGTACGCGGAGTCTCTGATTGCAGTCAAGTACCGCGTGAAGACCAGTGACGGAAGAATGCAGGGCGGTGCCATGTATGCCCTGGAGCGTGGTCTTAACATGAAATGGCTGGGCATTCTGTTTGCCTTCCTGGGTGGATTTGCCTCCTTCGGAATCGGCTGCGCGACACAGGTCAACGCCATTGCCACGGTTGCCAATGAGAACTACAAGGTTCCAAACTGGCTGGTCGGCCTGATCATCGGCGTTTTGACTGCCCTGGTGATCTTTGGCGGGATTCAGTCGATCGCCAAGGTGACAGAGCGTCTGGTTCCCTTTATGGCGATTCTGTATGTGGTCGGCTGCTTCATCATCCTGGTCATCAACCGGGACTTCCTCGGAACTGCCATTGTGACCATCTGCCGCCTTGCTTTCACGAAGGGCGCGGTTTCAGGCGGCCTTGTCGGAGGTGGAATCCAGCTTGCCATGCGCTATGGTGTTGCCAGAGGCCTTTTCTCTAACGAATCTGGTATGGGTTCTGCACCCATCGCGGCGGCTGCTGCGCAGACCCGCAACTCTGTCCGCCAGGCACTGATCTCCTCGACCGGAACCTTCTGGGATACCGTTGTTGTCTGCCTGATGACCGGCCTTGTGCTGGTCTCCAGCATCATGAAGAACCCGGAAATTGATATGGCTGCCGTCGGAAACGGTGGAGTTCTGACCTCTATGGCTTTCGCCCAGATCCCGGTCTTTGGCCCGATCCTTCTGACCATCGGAATCATCACCTTCGCTTATTCTACCGTTCTCGGCTGGGCTTACTATGGCGAGCGCTGTGTGGAGTACATTGGCGGTTCCGGGATCCGCACCGCCTATAAGGTGCTGTATGTGGCAGTGGCAGTGATTGCCCCGATTTCCGCCCTCAACCTGGTCTGGACCATCGCTGACATTCTGAACGCCCTGATGACGATTCCCAACCTGATCGCTGTGTTGGCACTCTCCGGCGTGATTGTGAAGGAGACCAAGAAGTACATCAACGACCTGGATGCCTGGGATGACAGCCCGATTCCCGTCATCAATGATAAGGGTTTTGTGAATGAGACACTGATCAAGTAAAGGGTTATATATTCAGTGCATTAAAACTATCAAGTCCAGGGTGCATGAAGTGCATGAAGCAGAAAAGGACAGCGCGTCTTCGCGCTGTCCTTTTTCTGCTGCGCACAAGGGCCCCTGCGGAAATCCCCAGGAAAAGGGGGAAAGGTTTGTATTGCCCATGAAAGGTCTCAGGTCTCACGGATATGAAAAGGCCGGCATCTGCCGGCCTTTCTGCTGTTTGTCCAAAGACAGGAAATAAGGAGAAAGCGCTCTCAGGTACATTCGTAGCCGTCCAGTCGCAAGCTCCTTTACAGGAATAATCAGAAGACGGGACAGCTTCGCTTACGAAGCTCCATTGCCTGCTCCTGGATTTCTTTTCTCAGAGGGCATCAAGGACCGTGGAGAGAAGGGAGCTGACCAGGGCATAGACACCCAGGGAGATGAGAGATCTCAGATCATGAATGGCTCCGAGGTAAAAATAGGGTGGCAGAAGGGCCTGCAGCGGGGAAAGCTGGAGATCAAAGAAGACCGGGGTCAGGAAGAGGCAGGCCAGAATCACAAGGGGGATCGCAGCGGAGAAGAGGGAGGTTTTCCGGAGAAGCACCCTCAGAAGGTTGGAGAATCCCACCACTGCCAGAAGATAGAGGAGGAAAGGAAGAAGCTCCCGCCTCCATCCGGAAAAACCTGGGGTCACAGCCAGGGAGATCATCGCCAGAAGTCCTGCGTCAAGTACTGGCAGGAGCAGATAGGCGTAATGGAAAAGGGGTTTTGCCGCCTGCCCCATCCAGACAAACTTTCCGTTCCGATTGTCCTCAAAGAGAAACAGGACGGCTGAGAAGCAGATGAGGATCAGCGTGATGGAGAGGATCCCCCGGATCGGGGAGGCAAAGTAGTCGGAATTCTCCTCCGCCGGGATAATCTCCCCGTTTTCGTAGGCCAGATCGAAGAAGCTCTCGTTGATCTGATAGCTGGAGAGCTGCTTTTCCAGGTACTCGTCCCGCTCCTCTTTGTTCATCCGGAAGGCAGTGGCGTGAAGGTCCATCCAGGACTTCAGTACCGCCAGAGAAAAGTCCTGGTAGATCTTGCTGAAGAACTGTTCCTTCTCCATCTTTGTGACGATGTCCCGGCTCCCGCAGATGATCCGGATCTTGGCATTGGTGGAGCCCTTTGAGAACATCTGCCCCAGGATGGAGAGCGAACCTCCAGAGCTTTCCTGAACCTTCCCGTAGACTTCCAGAAGTTCCTCCAGCTTTTCCGGGAAGAGGAAGCCAAGACGGATCTGTCCAGTATAGACAGCTTCACGGAGGGCTTCTTCCGAGTTAAAGGACCTGTAGCGGACAACGCTGCCGCGGTTCTTTTTCAGGCGCCGGATGATGGCGCGCGCGGTCTCATCCTCTCTGTCTGCTGAACTGACGCCGACAATCAGCAGGGCATTGCCCTTTGGCAGACTGGCGGCGAGGTAGGCAAAAACCGGGATCAGGCACAGAAGAAAGATGAGCAGGGGCTTTTTCAGAAACCTCTTATTCAGAAGGGTCAGCAGCATCAGACTGTGAACATGCGACATTCTCAATCCTCTTTTTGGGTCAAAATCAATCAAAGACGCAAGGCTTCAGTGCCGCCCCTCCAGGTTCTTTCTCCGCATGAGGGCGGTCAGAATCAGGAAGACTGCGGTGAAGGCGAAGGTGATTCTCACTGCGGGGAGAAAGTCCGGTCCCGGGTTGAGAAGGCCGCCCAGATACAGGAGGGCGTGCCTGGTCGGGAAAAAGGGAGCAATCTTCCGAACCGCGGCGGGGAAAGTGTTCACCGGATAGAAGATCCCGGAGACATAGGAGAGCGCGATGGTGACAAGAAACTGCAAAAGGACCCCGGAAATGGTGCTGTCCGCGATCTCGTAGAGAAAAAGGTCGATCGCGCCCGCCAGGAGGACGACCGGGATGCTTTTGAGCCCGAACAGGCAATAGTTTCTCAAAAAGTCCGGGGAATGCCCACCCAGCTCTGAAAAGCGGATCGGCATTTGTGAGAGCCCCCAGCCTGTCAAAGGAAGCAGGACCAGCCCGATCGAGAGAAGGAGACTTAAGAGGGAGATGTACTCCGCCAGGATTTGTCCCATTTCTCCAAGTCCCCGGATTTTCAGAAGGGATGGCAGGGCGTAGTCTGTCCGGATGGCGTAGGCCGCGCACAGAACCCCTGAAAGAAGGACCAGGAGCAGAAACATGGCCGTGAGATAGTAGCTTTCGATGGTGAGGGAGCCCTGGGTTTTGATCTTCTCCATGGTAAAGAGATCGCCCCGCTTCAGGATTTTGTTGATGGAATGAACCAGAAGGTCCGTCTGGGCATCCGAGATGTCGTAGGGATTGGTCACGCCCATCTCTGTGTAAAAGTCCGCCAACGTATAGGAATTGGCCTCCATGCTGGCGATGAGGTCGGAGATGGCACGGGCAGCCTCGCGGACCAGGATTGTCCCGGCACCGGCGCTTCGCATCGGCAGAAGCAGCTTCATCTTCAGGTCGGTACGTCCTGAGAGAAGCTTTTCGATGGTTCCCTCCGGGATGAGCACTGCGGCCGCAAGTTCCCCTGCCTGAAGCTTACTGAGGGCCTCCTCCTCTGAGAGCTCTGTGAACTCGACCTCAGTCCTGGAGGAATCCATGGTCTTCAGGAGGCTGATGCCCAGGGAGAGGTAAGGGGAGCTGTCCAGTCCCACAATTCCAACGGAAAGGCGCTCGTCCTCGCTGCCGGTGCTCAGGTTGTTGGCAGAGACGCTGGCTGTGTAGAGCAGCGCTCCGAGAACCAGAGAGAGGAGCAGCGCCATGGTCAGGACTGCAGGGTAGAGCCGGAAGATCCGTTTGGTCTCAACGATTGTGTAGGTAAAAAATCTTCTCATAAGGTTATATCGTCCGCTCCACGTTACAGATGTGATACAAGATCCTCAACGTCCCCCGCGTAGCTGTAGGGGTAGATCTCACCGTCTCTCAGAATCAGCGTGTCCGTGCAGGAGGCAATCTCCGGGATCTCATGGGAGGCCATGATGGCGATCCCCCCTTTGTCGCAGAAGTCTTTCAGATACTCCACGATGATCTCCTTGCAGACCAGATCCAGGGCTGCGCCCGGCTCATCCAGCAAAAGGATCTTCGGGTGGTGGGCCACGGAACAGCCGATGGAGAGGCGCTTTTTCATCCCGCCCGAGAGGCGGGAGACCGGAACGCGCAGAAACTCATCCACCCGGAGCAGCTTCAGAACGCCAGTGGAGAGCTCCTCGGCCAGACCTTTGCGGCCGGCCTGATACCAGAGGCGCAGATTGTCGAGGGCAGTCAGTTCTTCGAGGAGGGGCGTACTCTGAGGCACGTAGCCCACCAGGGAAGCCCGGAGAGCCTGATCATGGAGGAGGTCGATCCCGGTCCCCTGGCCCCTGTGGAGGAGAAATTCTCCCTCGTCCGGGCGGAGGATCCCCGAGAGGATCGACAGAAGGGTGGACTTTCCACAGCCGTTCTTTCCCAGAATCCCGATGCAGGACCCGCTCTCTGCCTCAAAGCTGACATTTCTCAGCACGGCGGCTTTTCTGTAGTGTTTTCTGATGTGCCTTACCGAGATGGCCATGCTTCCTTCTCCCATGAAACTCCCTTCTCTTTTTCTGATATTTCCGGAGGAAAGCCGAATCCTGCCGGACTGACAGATGCCTGTTTGCCCCTCACAGAGAGGGATCGCGCTGATACACAGGATATCTGTGTTTTAAGGACGATCATCCAAAAAGGATCACAGGGCAGCCTGCGGCTGCATTTTCGCATTCCTTCCACTGGCGGATGGATGCGGGCTTCAACGAAACTCTGCCTTATCCTTTCGGGAAAAACGCAAAGGCCGGGCGGAGCTGCTCATCTTTTCTCAAGATTCGTGAATTCCGTGTCCTGCGATTATACCAGCGCCCGCAAAAAAGTGAAATCTGCTGCCTTACCCGGAAATATCCTTGTAAATCTCGTGATTGTGACTGGAAAACCGTCCCAGAAGATCGGTTTTTTTTGAGTGCCCCTTACTTTACCACAGGGCGGAGGAAAAATACACCGGCAGTCATTCACAATTCAGACACAGGCCTGTGATATTGATATACCCGCGAGCGTGAGAATTCGCGACGAAATTGGCGCGAGCGGAAACACTTGGCAAATTCAAATGGTTCCCGGCATAAATCCAGGCTTCTGCCAGACCTTGTGCGCATCAGAACAAGGAATGATGGCGAATGAACAGGAGGGGCAGAAGCGTCTCTTTACAAGTAAGGAAGGAACGCAGGAGATGTCATCTGGCAGAGCCGCGTTTGTCAGAAAAACCGTAATTTGATATAGTAGGGCGGCTTTGTCCTTGTCTGATACTTGATACGATCGAGCGTGAGAACCTGCTATACCCGCGAGCGTGAGAATTCGCGTAAATTGGCGTGAGCGGGCATTACCGATATCGCTTTGGCAGATGCA
>CADBUA010000362.1 GCA_902797665.1 uncultured Lachnospiraceae bacterium
ACACATTGAAGCAGTAAGAAGTACCCGTGAGGGCTTCAATTTCTCGATGCGTTGAGTATATTTAAACACATTTTGAGTGGCAGAAGGAGAAGAGAAATCATGGGAATCGTGATCAGAGACGCCTATGTGGTGCTCCCGCTGGATGGAAAAGACCAGGCAGGAATTCATACCCTCTATGTCGAGGACGATGCCATCGCCGGGATTGACCAGAAGCCGGAAGGGTTTTCGGAGGACACTGTGATCGACGGAAAGGACCGCCTGGTGATCCCGGGGCTTGTCAATGCCCACACCCACACCTACATGTCGATGATGCGCAACCTGGCTGATGACCTCTCCTTCACGGACTGGCTTTTCAACACCGTCAATCCGATTGAGGACAGGCTCAGTGGGGAGGATGCCTACTGGGGCTCGCTTCTGGGGCAGATCGAGATGATCCGATCCGGGACCACGACCTTTAATGACCAGCAGATGCACATCCACCAGACCACAAAGGCCGTGATGGAGTCTGGGATGCGGGCGGTCATCTGCCGGGGACTTGTGGGGGATGGCTATGACAGATCTGACCGGCGCCTTCAGGAAGCCCTGGAGGAGATGAAGGACGGGGAGAGATCGAGCCGTCTTTCCTTTTTCATCGGGCCGCATGCCCCCTACACCTGCAGCCTGGACTACCTCAGGATGTGCGCGGATGTGGCGGAGGAGCTTGGCCTTGGCATCCACATCCACCTTGCGGAGTCCAGGGTGGAACTGGAAAACATGAAAAAGGAGAGCGGCTGCAGCCCGATTGAGTATGCGCAGAAGGCTGGCGTCTTCCGCGTCCGGACCATCGCGGCCCACTGCGTTCAGGTCTCGGATTCGGATATCCGGATTCTGAAGGAGAATAAGGTTTCAGTGGTGACCAACCCGGCATCCAACATGAAGCTTGGCAACGGCTTTGCTCCGGTTCCGGAACTTTTGTCTGCCGGCGTGAATGTGTGTCTTGGTACCGACGGCGCTGCCAGCAACAACGCCCAGAACATGATCCGGGAGATGGGTCTTCTTGCTTTGATTCATAAGGGAAGTCATCAGTCATCTCAGTGCGTATCGGCCGCGGAGACCTTCCGCATGGCAACGCTGAATGGCGCAGAAGCCCTGGGCCTTCCGACCGGATCCATTGAAATCGGGAAGAAGGCGGATCTGTCCATTCTCCGCTTGAATACGGCCTCGATGATGCCGAACAATAACCCGATCTCAGCCCTTTGCTATTCCGCGGACGGGTCCGAGGTGGACACAGTCATCATCGACGGAAAGATCGTGATGCGGGGGCGGGAGCTTCTGACCATCGATGAGGAGCGGGTCTATTATGAGATTCGGTCCATGCTCAGAAGACTCGGCCTCCTGTAGGAGAAATCGGACCTGAGAATTCCAGGATATGCCCGCGGGATGAGCGCCAGATTCTGATGCTTCCGGGGATAGAAGCGTTGATCATTTTGATGTGTCAGAGAGAAGGAGATCAGAAATGTCCAGTGAAATCAGGGATATCAGCCTTGCCGAGTCCGGCCTTAGAAAGATCGAGTGGGTACGGAGAAACTGCCCGCTTTTGACCATGCTCCATGAGGAGTTTTTGAAGAGCAGGCCTTTTGAGGGAAAGAAAATCGCCCTGTCTGTACACCTGGAGGCGAAGACCGCCTACCTGTGCCTGACATTGGCCGCCGGGGGAGCGGAGATGTATGTGACCGGCAGCAATCCCCTGTCAACCCAGGATGATGTGGCCGCAGCCCTGGTGAGCCAGGGGCTGGAGGTCCATGCCGTTCACGGGGCAAGCCCGGAGGAGTACAATCGCCACATCAGGGCAGTTCTGATACCAGGCCCGAACCTCATCATCGACGATGGCGGGGACCTGGTCCATATGATGCACACTGAGCTCCGGGAACTGATTCCAGATGTCATCGGCGGCTGCGAGGAGACCACCACCGGGATTATCCGTCTGGAGGCCATGAACCGGGAGGGTAAACTTCTCTTCCCGATGGTACGGGTCAACAACGCCCAGATGAAGCATTTCTTTGACAACCGCTATGGCACCGGCCAGTCCGTCTGGGATGGGATCAACCGCACCAGCAACCTGGTCGTCGCGGGAAAAATCGTGGTTGTCGCCGGCTACGGCTGGTGCGGCAAAGGCGTGGCGATGCGCGCCAAGGGTCTGGGCGCCCGCGTAATTGTCACGGAAATCAACCCGGTGAAGGCCATCGAGGCGGTCATGGATGGGTTTGATGTGATGCCCATGGCTGAGGCCGCCAGAGTCGGGGACTTCTTTGTCACGGTCACAGGCTGCGACAAGGTTATAGACGAGGAAGATTTCCTGAACATGAAGGACGGGGCCATCCTCTGCAACGCAGGCCATTTTGACTGCGAGGTGGACATGGCGCGCCTGAGGGAGATCGCGCTGGAGACCGCGCCGATGCGGGAGAACATCCTCGGATACAAGCTTCCGACTGGCGTCTGGATCTATGTCCTGGGAGAGGGCAGGCTGGTGAACCTTGCCTGCGGGGATGGTCACCCGGCGGAGATCATGGACATGAGTTTCGCGATCCAGGCTCTTTCCGCCAGGTATCTTTTGGAGCATCAGGGGAGCCTGGGCAGTATGCTGATTGATGTTCCGGAGGAAGTCGACCAGGAGGTCGCGCGCAAGAAGCTCAGCTTCCTGGGGAAACGGATTGATACCCTGACAGCGGAGCAGGAGCGGTATCTGAATGAGTCCGGACTCTGATTCCGGAGAGGAGGATCTATGGGGAAAGTTGATCCGAAGCTTCTTGAGATGGCGGAGGTGTTTCACATCCCGAAGGCCGCAAAGATGAAGTACATCATCCTTCCAGCCAGGTTTCCTGCCCTGTCTGCCCTCTTCAGGGGCAAAAAGAAGTCGAAGGAACATGGGGAGAATGGGGAGAAAAAAGGCTTGAGCCTCTGAGAGAAAGGCGGGAGAGACCTTCATGACGATAGAGATGCTGCATGTGATGAAGTCTTTCGGCGGCAAAGCTGTTCTGAAGGACATTAACTGGAACATCAGTTCTGACGACACCTGGCTTTTATGCGGGCCCGAGGGAGCCGGAAAGACCACGCTCCTTCACATCATCATTGGGCTGATCAAGCCCGATCAGGGACAGGTCAACCTGCTCGGGGACTACAAGTACGACAGGGTCAATGCTGGGGTGGTCTTCCAGGAAGATCGGCTCTGCCCGGGATTCTCGGCGGTGGAGAACGTGGCCATGGTGAACGCGCGCCTTTCGGAGCGCACAGCGAAAGAGGAGCTGCTGAAGCTGATTCCGGAGAGCCTGGTAAGCCTTCCGGTGGAGACACTGGATCCGGTTACGAGGCGCTTCGTCTGTATCGTCCGCGCAGCGATCATCCCCTCAGACCTCCTGCTTCTGGATGCGCCTTTCGCCGGCATGACAGAAGAGCAGCAGGCGAAGGCCTACCGCTATATCCGGGATAAGGCCGGCCACAAGGGGATTGTCATCGCCCAGAGAGATGACCAGGGGCTCAGTTCTCTGAGAAAGCTGGAGCTCTCCCTGTGAGCATAGACAGCTGAGAGAGAGCCGCGCGTGATGGATGCGAAGGGGCATCTGCTGCTCCTGTCCTTTCAGGCGGCTGCCCTTTCTGCTATAGCCAGAGAAAAAGTCTGCACCTGTCCAGCCGCAGGCGCATTCAGGCATTCGGCCGGGCGCGGGCGCTTAGCCCCACATGAAATACGCGCCCGGCATTTGCTTTTGGCATGTATTGGCGCGCCTGGCGAAAAGTGCGCAAAAGGAATGGACAGTCAGGGTTCATGGTCAGACAAGATTTTTTTCCAGGCCGAAAATTTATGGTTTACAAGAGCCAGGTTTTGTGTTAAGATTCATTCCGTTGAAGAGAGATACAAGAGAGAAGAAAGATATAAACAGTATCTGAATATTGAATTTGCGGCCGTAGTTCATTGGTAGAACATCAGCTTCCCAAGCTGAGGAGGCGGGTCCGATTCCCGTCGGCCGCTTTTTTTGTGCCCGGAAAGTAGAATGCTTTCCGGGCTTATTTTGTCAGGAACGGTCAGTCACCGCCAGCTTCGGGCAGGGAAGGGATGCTGGAGATACATTCCCCAGGACGTTTCGGCGCCTTTCTGGCGGAAGAATACTGAGCCCGCCAGGAAAGATGAGAAAGGACCTGGAAATCACTGAAAGCACTGAAAGGAGAGATCCAGGAAAACGAAAAACCGTAGGGCAGAGCATATAAGAGAATATTGGAATATCGAAAGATGATATAAAACATGTTGTTTGCGGAGCAAATAACATAGAACAGGATGAAATCATGGCACAGATACAAAATATATAAAAACGAATACATAATAGGATAAAATAAAGAATGAAAATGAAATATAAATATAAAGAATATAGTGCGGGCTGTTGATGCTGCGGTCATAATAGGCTAGGCATCGCATCCGTGTTCCCCCCTTCGGGGAACCGCCGGATGTAACTCT
>CADBUA010000363.1 GCA_902797665.1 uncultured Lachnospiraceae bacterium
CGGGCACTCGGCGGCTTTATGACCATAGAGAGCCATCCCGGTTCAGGGACAACCGTTCGTTTCAGCATTCCCCAGGAGGTATCGGATGAACAGCCCTGCATGTCCGTTGCCGGGCGTGGGAAGATCAACCTGGGCGGATATCTGAACATCGGGAAATTCCAGCATCCTTACGTGCGGGAATTCTATAACGCCATGATTCTGGACGTGGTGAAGGGGCTTGGAACTCCGATGCACAGAGTGAGCAGCGGGAAGGATCTGGAAAAGCTGATGGAAAAGATCCATCTCACCCATCTGTTTGTGGGGCTGGAGGAGTACCTCTCCGCAGCGGATTATCTGGAGAAGCTGGCAGAGGAGATTACGGTTGTCGTTGTCTCAAAAGAAGCGTCCCAGATTCCGGAGGGAAGTTTCGTTACCTGGATGCCCAAACCCCTGTACGGCTTTCCCATCGCCAGTATACTGAACGCCAAAAACCGGACGGAACACGAGATAAACCGCATCTATTGGCCTGGGACCCGTGCCCTGATTGTGGATGATGAAGCGATGAATCTTCATGTGGCATCCGGGATTCTGCGCCGCTATGGGATGGAAGTCAGCACGGCTCTGTCCGGCGGAGCTGCCATCTCCCTCTGTGAGACAGAGACATTTGACATCGTCTTTCTGGACCATATGATGCCGGAGATGGATGGGGTGAAGACCTTCCGGCGCATTCGTGAGATTTTTGAGGCGAGGGGGCTGAACTGCCCCTGCATCGCGCTGACGGCAAATGCGCTGAGCCATGCCCGGGAAATGTTTATGACGGAAGGCTTTGATGGCTTTGTCAGTAAGCCCATTGAAATCTCCGAACTTGAGCGGGTCCTGAAACGGGTATTGCCAAAGGCCTCGATGATTGTTCGGAAGATGGAGGGCAGAAACAGGAGACCGGAGAAAGAGGCGCAGGGGGAGGATGCTGGAGCTTCACGAAGAGAGGCGCCCAGGGAGGATGCTGGAGCTTCACGAAGAGAGGCGCCCGGGGAGGATGCTGGAGCTTCACGAAGAGAGATGCCTGAAGAGATGGCCCGGGGGTCGGATCTTCCCTGCTCCGCCATCCTGAATACAGAGGCGGCCCTCCGCTACTGTCAGGGGGACCGGGAGCTCTACCAGACGCTCCTTCACCAATTTGTCCAGGAGCACAGCGGCAAGGAAGAGAAGCTGAAGCGTGAGAAATCAGACCTTCAGAATTACACCATCATCGTGCATGGCCTGAAGGGCATCTGCCGGATGATTGGCGCGGATGAGCTGTCAGAGGAGGCCGCTATGCTTGAGCACGCAGGCAAAGCGGGCGATGTGGCCTATATTGAAGAGAGACACGAGCGCTTTCTTGAGGATTATGAGAGACTCGTCAGGCAGATCACGCTGCTTCTTCCCCCGCCCGGAGAAGAGGAGGATGGAGCCCTGTCTTTCCCGGAGGAGGAACCGGTCCGCTTTGAGTTTGAGCCGGAATAAGGCCTTCTGCCCTGGACATATGGATTTTCGGGGATGGAAACTGGAAGCTGTATTGGCTGGAAGAGGCATGATTCGGCCTGAATCGGCTGAAATCGTCTGCTTTTTCTCCGATAGCGGGCGGGCATATACCGGTGAAACACCTGGCAAATTCAAATGGTTCCCGGTATAGTATAATTGAATCCATAAAGCACAATTGTCTATGTGTGATACAAGCGATGCGGGAGGCAGGAGGAGACTTCACATGAAAGAATGGCTTCAAAAACTGACAGATCCCTCCCGGGATGTCTATGAACGGCGCTATCGCCTGATGTCGCTGATCAGTATCGTGGCCATGATGATCTGGCTTCTGGTGGCGCTGCTGATGGACGGATACGCGCCGCGTATTCTCTTTTTTGGGGTCTGTGACCTTCTGTTTATTCCGGTGATGATGATCACTCTGAAGACAGGGAAGATTCAGCTTGGGGCGGGTTCAAGTGCGCTTGTGCTGGTCTTTCTGATGCTGCCCGTTGCTTTTTTCAACAATGGCGGCATTTATGCCGGCGCGCCGAACTGGTCCATCATCTCCATGGTTTTTGTGACCATGACGGTGCGGGGGGGCTTCCGCACCTTCCTGCTGCTTTCGGATATTGTGATGACGGTGATCCTGTACGTGGCAACCTGGCAGTTTCCGGAGCTACTGGAGGAATTCACGCCTGCCTCCGCCTATGTGGATTCAGCCGCGTCCCTGATCATCACGGGCCTTCTTGTCAGCAGTATGTTTTTGTTTCAGCTTTACATGGCCTGGCAGGAGCAGCAAAGGCTGAAAATGCAGCAGGAGGAGATCCTCAGCCTGAACCGGGCGCAAAACCGTTTCTTCTCCAGCATGAGCCATGAGATTCGGACGCCGGTGAACACGATTGTCGGTCTGAATGAGATGATTCTCAGACAGGATCTGCCGCCGGAGGTTCTGGAGGATGCCTCTCAGGTCCGCGCTGCCGGAAAAATTCTGCTGCATCTGGTGGGAGATATCCTGGATATGTCAAAGCTGGAATCCGGAAATATGGAGCTGTTCCTTTCGGACTATGATCTGGGGCTCCTTCTCTCTGAGGTTGTGGGGATGATGTGGATCCAGGCCCACAGTAAGGGGCTGGCCTTTCACGTGGATGTCGACCCGGAGCTCCCATCGCGCCTGAACGGGGATGAAATGCGCATCCGTCAGATTCTGATCAATGTTCTGGGAAACGCGGTCAAGTACACAAAAGAGGGCTCAGTGACCCTGACTGTGCATGGGAAAAGGGAGGATGGGAACTTTTCTCTGCTGTTTTCTGTGAGCGATACAGGGATCGGCATCCGGAAGGAGAATTTACCCCAGATCTTCAATGCCTTCAGGCGGGTGGATGTGGAAGAAAACCGGAATATCGAGGGGACAGGACTGGGTCTGTCCATCGTCAGACAGTTCGTGGACCTGATGGGGGGAAGTATCTCGGTGAACAGCGTCTACACGGTCGGCAGTACATTTATCATTGAGCTGCCGCAGACGGTCGTCTCCACAGAAGGCGTCGGCAGAATCGATGTGGAAAAGCACCAGGCCCAGATCCGGCCGGAAAGGACTTCCGTGCACCTGAAGGCCCCGGAGGCCCGTGTCCTGGTGGTGGACGATGATAAGGCCAATCGGATGGTGGTAGAAAAACTTCTATCTGACACACTCATGCAGATAGACAGCGTATCCTCCGGCAGGGAGGCCCTGGAAAAGACCCTGCGTGTGCAGTACCATCTGATTTTCATGGATCACCTGATGCCGGAGATGGATGGCATCAGCTGCCTGACAAAGATCCGGGAACAGATGGGCGGTTTCAGCAAGGAGGCGAAGGTGGTCGTTCTGACCGCGAACGCCGACAATGATGCGCGCGCGCTTTATGCCAGGGCGGGTTTTGATGGCTACCTGCTGAAGCCCACCAGCGGGGAGGCCCTGGAGAAGGAATGCATGAGGCAGCTGCCCCGGGAACTGGTCCATTTCATCAGAGAGGACAAGAGCATTGTAGAAGAGAGCATGCTGTGGATGGACGAGTATAAGAAGAAAGAGGCGATCGTGATCACAACGGACAGCATCGC
>CADBUA010000364.1 GCA_902797665.1 uncultured Lachnospiraceae bacterium
CGCAAACTGGTCTGACGGTTATGGATGCTTTATGGAGAGATGAAAATGGAAAAGAAAAAGGGAAAGTTTGCAGCGGTTGATATGACAACCGGAAGACCAGCTGCCCGGATCGTGAATTTCATGATTCCGATGCTGATCGGAAACATTGCGCAGCAACTGTACAACACTGTCGACAGCATCATCGTTGGCCGTTTTGTCGGAGACAACGCGCTGGCGGCGGTGGGAAGCGCAGGCCCCATTCTGAACCTGTTTATCATGTTGTTCGTGGGAATCTCCGTGGGAGCCGGCATTATGGTCTCCCAGACCTTCGGGGCGAAGGATCGGAGAGCGCTCTCAATCTCCATTGGAACAAGCATCAATCTGACCCTGTTTTCGTCCCTGATTCTTATGGTCTGTGGCCCTCTTCTGGTGGGGCCCTTGCTCCGGCTTCTGAAAACGCCGGAGTCGATCTATAACTGGGCCTGGCAGTATCTGGTGATTCTGTTTGTAGGTTTTCTTGGCAGCGCCTACTACAACATCCTTGGGGGAATTCTGCGTGGACTTGGAGATTCCATGTCTGCCCTCATCTACCTTCTGATCGCCACGGCGATCAATACGGTGTTGGACTATATCTTTGTCCGCTACTTTGCCATGGGGGTTGCCGGGGCGGCTCTGGCGACGGTGATCGCTCAGGCCATCAGCGCGATACTGTCCGTGATCAAGCTCATGAAGATGAAGAATCTGTTCGACCTGAACCGGGAAGCTTTGAAGATCCGAAAGGATAAGATGGCTGAACTCATTCGTCTGGGGCTGCCCAGCGGTCTGACACAGGCCATTTTCTCGATGTCGATGCTGATTATCCAGTCCCTCACGAACTCCTTCGGGGAACAGTACATCGCGGCGAATGTCATCGTCATGCGTGTCGACGGCTTTGTCATGATGCCGGCCTTCTCCTTCGGACAGGCCCTGACCACCTTTGCGGGACAGAACGTTGGCGCCGGCCGCATGGACCGTGTCAAACAGGGGAACCGGGAGGGAACTCTGATCGGGGTCTGTACGTCTCTGGTGATCGCGGTTCTGATTTTCTTCTTCGGGAGAGGTCTTATGTCCATCTTCACAAAGACCACAGATCTCGTGGCGATGTCCTACCGGATGATGATGATCCTGATGCCTGGCTATATCGCAATGGAGATCACCCAGTGCGTTTCCGGCACCATGCGCGGGGCGGGGGATACCATGACGCCCATGTGGATCTCTCTGATCAATACAGTGGTCATTCGTGTGCCTCTTGCTTACCTGATGGTTGCCTTGACCAAGACGCCGGAGCTTCCGAAGGGCAACTGCTTTATGCTTCAGTACAGCCTTGTGACGACCTGGATTGTGGGTGCGGTGCTGAACCTTTTGGCCTACCGGGCCGGGCTCTGGAAGCGGTATCTTCCGAAAGGACTGAGAGAATGAAAAAGCTGAGGGGCGGCGAAGCCGTCCCTCAGCTTTGCTTCGGCAGGAAAGCGGAAAAGAGGGAAAGAGAAAAAGAAAAGATAAGAATAGATTAAAAAAGAAAAGAAGAAAAAGAAAAGATAAAAGAAAAAATAAAAGAAAAGATAAAATGTAGAAGATAGAAAGAACAAAAAGTAAAAATAAATAAAGAGAAAAAGAAAAAAGACCCATAGAGAACGCTGCAGCAGGAGCGGAGTTGATCCGGCCTGCGCCACATTCAGCCTGCCCGCGCAGGATCCTGATTGACATGCAGAGAAAAAGTCAGACAGGCAGCGCTATGACAGACAGCATGCTCAGCGTGAGCCTGAGATGCCGCACATCCCCTTTATGCCTCCCGGCGCTTCTGGAACTTCCGGCTATGGACAGTTCGAGAAAAGGGGTATAGGGTATAGATCGAGACGCTTCGGATGTGGATTCAGATCAGCAGGGACTACAGGAGTGGGATATGGCGAAGCTTTATTTCAGATACGGGGCGATGGACAGCTCCAAGACAGCAAACGCGTTGATGGTGCGCTACAACTACCTGGAGAGAGGGCAGAACCCGGTTCTTCTGAAACCCAGAACGGAAAACCGGGACGGAGAGAAGATTATCCGCTCCCGGATTGGGCTGGAGGCGGATTGCCAGTTTGTGGAGGATTTTCTGAAGAACGCTGAAGAGAACTGGTTTACCGGCAGGTCGGATTCCTGGAAGGACATCGACTGCATCATTGTGGATGAAGCGCAGTTTCTGAAGACGGAGCAGGTGGATCTGTTTGCCCGGATTGTGGATGAACTGAACGTTCCGGTCGTCTGCTACGGGCTCCGGACGGACTTTACGGGGCAGCTCTTTGAGGGCTCGAAGCGGCTTTTTGAGATCGCAAACCGTCTGGAGGAGGTTTCCACAGTCTGCTGGTGTGGAAAGAAGGCACTGTTCAACGCCCGCTACAAGGATGGGAAAATCGTTCGCACCGGGGAACAGATCATGATGGGTGGGAATGACGCCTACGTGAGTCTTTGCAGGAAACACTTCTTCCTGGGGCAGATCAAAGGCCCGCGGGAGGAAGGGCAGAACTCCTGAGGGAGACGCGGGATCCGGCAGGAGAGATGAACCGTCCGGAAGTCCTTTCTGGATGAGAGCCATGAAAGAGCATTGTGACATCCCCAGGTGAGATCATCAATCAAAAGGCAGCTGTCCAGTCGCAAGCGCCTGGGAGCTCCGAGGCCGGGCGCAGGCTCCTGCCGTAACGATACATTGCTGCGCGATGTATACCAGAGGCACTTAGGATTTGCCGCAGGCGAATCCTAAGTGCCTCTGCATATACCGCGTCCACAGACGATAGCTGGCAAATACTCGTGGACACGAATCTAATTCCAAAAAGCATAATATGAGTTATATATTTTAAAAAATATCATTTAATGCATCGCAGACAGCAATAAAGACAATAGAAGATCTTAGCTTATAATCCCTGAATAATCTACAACAATCCATGACAACCCAAAACGCTTCATATAAATATATATAAAAGCAATTTACATAAATATAGATATAAAAATAGATATAGACTTAATGCACAGAGATATATAAAGCTTATAGAAATATAAAATGGCATCGGAATGAAACATTCTGAAATAGTGTTCGTTCCTTTTCCGCCCAGTCTTTCCTGCCCTCCCTCAGATCTCCGGGAAGGGCAGGAAGGGGATCTCTGGCAGGGGGGCCTCTGTTTCCTTTCGGGCAGGGATCTCCCCGTCTGCCGTGATGTATTTTCGCACGTTTGCTTCCGTGGGTTCGAGATCATAAGGCCATTCGATGAGGCGTACGCGGTTTTCCCTGCAGCGTTTCTGCTTGGTCAGATCCAGTTCCCGGCGCATTTTCAGTGCTTCCTCTCCGCCGAAGAAATCGATGGGCTGATAATGCTGGATCCCCTGATACTCCACCGCGGTTCTGATTTCCGGAACGTAGAGATCCAGGCTCTGCCTTCCGAGCCAGTTCGGACGGTACTGGTAGAGGGTTCCCGGATAGCGCTTTTTGACCGCGCGGAAGAGGGAGAGCTCGTGCTTCCACTTGGGCTTGATGATTCCCTCATCGGTCAGGCGGGTACGGATCTTCGTGCGCTGGAGACGCCAGTCTGTCTTCCATCCGTCTTTTTCCTCGTAGAGTGCGATATCCGTATACCACCACTGAAAAAGCGGCATGATCAGCTGACAGAGGTTTCGGAAGAATTCCAACTCGCTTTGAAAGTAGCCCTCCTCGATGATGTGATCGATGTTCCGTCTCACATAGACGGTCTTGACTGGATGATGATGAAAGGGCAGATTTCCCTGATACCGGGCCAGAGGGTCCGGGAGATAGGGGTTTCGCAGAACGATTCCATCCTCCTGGAGGTGATCCAGGTACCAGGGGAGGGAGTAGTCGTACAGTCTGTAGCCGCCAAACAGATCCTGCGAGCCGCTATTGTAGAGAAGGTGATACATCAGAAGAACACTGTCCATATCTTCCTTGTCAAAGATGGCGAGATAGTGGACTGTGCTCTCATCTGGAAAGAGGTTCCTGACCGGATGAAAGACTTCCGCTCCTCTGCAGACCTCCGTCACGACGAAAAACTGGGAGACGAAACTCTCAGGAAAGAGAAAGCAGGCCTTTTTGTCTGTGTCGAGATCCCGGAACTGGGCCATGAAGGACTCGACCAGGGGATTTTTCCTGAGTGGACCGGCCGCACGGATCAGGTGCTCTGTCTCGCGGCGGTAGGGGAGGTCGGACCAGGACAGCTGAACCAGAAAACGTTCATAGCCCTTTTCGAGATATTCCTCCCTGAGTTCATCAAAGTCCTTCCGATAGGATTCATGTTCCATAAGGAGCAGGTCCAGCGTTGTGAAGGGGACGCGCTCCCGCCTGCCTTTGTACTTTTCCCAGAGTCTGTCCAGACGGTCAAAACTGTCTGGGCAGAGCGGGTCCGGTCTTGGGTGCAGCTCAGCTTTTGGACACATGATCTTCCTCCGATTCTTTCGCCCGGGGTTCAGCAGCTCCTAGCAGTGTAGCGCACAGCTGCTCCTTTTTCCAGCTTTCGGACTTGCCAGCTGTTTCACCGCTATATGCCATATCACGCCAATTGCTACGCAGACTCTTACGCTCGCGGGGATCAGGATCCGCAGAGCAGGAGAGAAAGATAGTTTGTTAATCTCTTGACAAAATCAGATGGAAACCCTATCATCAGATTCAGGCACATAATTATTTTGCCGCAGAACTGATTCTGCTGCTGATTTCGGACAGGAGGCATAGAAATGCAGAGATTCACTTTACCGCGCGATCTGTATCATGGAGAGGGAGCCCTTGAGGCGCTGAAGACCCTGAAGGGGAAGAAGGCCATGATCTGTGTCGGCGGAGGTTCCATGAAGCGGGGCGGATTCCTTCAGAAGGCCATCGACTATCTGAAGGAGGCAGGCTTCGAGGTTCAGACCTTTGAGGGCATCGAGTCTGATCCTTCCGTTGACACCGTCATGAAGGGCGCGCAGGCGATGCTGGACTTCGGACCAGACTGGATCGTCGCGATGGGTGGAGGATCTCCGATCGATGCCGCGAAGGCTATGTGGATCAAGTATGAGTACCCGGAGATCAGCTTCGAGGAGATGTGCAAAGTCTTTGGGATTCCGGAACTGCGCAAAAAGGCGCATTTCTGCGCGATCACCTCGACTTCCGGCACAGCGACCGAGGTCACGGCATTCTCGATCATCACCGATTATGAGAAGGGCATCAAGTATCCGATCGCGGACTTCGAGATCACACCGGATATTGCGATTGTCGACCCGGCTCTGGTAGCCAGCCTTCCGCACAAGCAGGTTGCACACACGGGCATGGACGCGATGACGCATGCCATCGAGGCATATGTCTCTACCGCGAACTGCATGTACACCGATGCCCTGGCGCTTCACGCCATGAAGACCATCAACCAGACGCTGGTAGCTTCCTTCAACGATGACGCGGAAGCCAGAGCAGAGATGCATGATGCGCAGTGCCTTGCTGGCCAGGCATTCTCCAACGCGCTGCTGGGGATTGTCCATTCCATGGCGCACAAGACCGGCGCGATCTTCGCGGACCAGGGGGCTCACATCATCCACGGCGCGGCAAATGCCATGTACCTGCCGAAGGTCATCGCTTTCAACGCAAAGGATGAGACGGCGAAAAAGCGCTACGCGGTATGCGCGGACTACATGGGGATTCCGGGCGGCAGCGATGAGGAGAAGGTTGCGAACCTGATCAAGCGTCTGAGAGAGATGAATGATCTCCTGAACATCCCGCACTGCATCCAGCACTATGGCGCGGATTCCTATCCGACCGAGCAGGGCTTTGTCCCGGAGGAGATCTTCCTGGAGAGACTTCCGGAGATCGCAAAGAATGCCATTCTTGACGCCTGCACTGGGTCCAACCCGAGACAGCCCAGCCAGGAGGAGATGGAGAAGCTGCTGAAGTGCTGCTACTACGATCTTGACGTGGATTTCTGATTCCGCGAGAAGAAGAGAGGCGAAGAAGATCAGAAGAGCCCCGGCGAAAGCCGGGGCTCTTCTGATCTTCTTATCATCTTAATCTTCTTAATCATCCTATCATCTTAATCATCTTATTCTTCTTATGCGTCAGGATTCGAAGCAAATCAGCGAACGATCCGAGTCAGACCTGCCCCTGAAAGCTGATTTTAACCACCTGATCCAGGGGGATGCTTTGGCCGGATAAGAGAATCTGCCGTTCAAAGTCCCGGATTTTCTCCACCTGTCCGGTCTCTGTCCTGTAGCTGCCGCCTTCTTTCTTTGAATCCGGCAGAAAGTAGCTGATAGAGACTTTGGGATACAGACCGCGTGTTAACAGGCCCCGGATTCGGAGGAGGGTCTGATCCAGCTCATCCCGGGCATCATCGTTCAGTTCCAAAAAGGCCTGGGTCTCCCGGTCTGACTCTGAGATCTCCCTGTCGTAACCGCTCATGGCCTTGAAGGGCATAAACTGGGCTGCCCGTTTTGCCCGGTCCATCCTCGGCCGCGACGTGCTGACATGATGCGGGAGATTCAGGATATCATCGTAGCGGTGCGGATCATCGGAAAAAGCCTGCGTATTCATCCTCTATCCTCATGCGGTGAAAGGAGCTGTTTCCTGATGCGCTTACTTTTTTGGGCGGGCTTTTTCGTCTCACTGATTTCACTCAGATGCTCCACAGTGGCAAGCAGCAGGCTGTGGGCGAAGTGCTCAGCAGAGCTGCCCTCAAATCGCCTTCCGATCGCGTCGGCTTCGGCAATAAGATTTTTCCAGTCCTCATCGGACTCCCCAATGTGGTAATATTTCTTCATGAGCTTCCAGACCAGGGTGAAGGCCTCCTGTTCCAACCTGAATTCCTCTACTGTGCCCTCCCTCAGCATCCCTGCTCCTTCTGCCTGATGATGTCCCCTCTTTGCGGGGAAGATGCCTGCTCCGTCTGCTTCGGGCTTAGTCTATCACAAAACAGAGGGTGCTGCACCGGCCGGGGAGAGCTTCTTTCTTTGTGTTATACTTGCGATCAGAAAGATCTGTCCTGTAAAGACTCAGTCTGCTATATATGCAAAGAAAGAAGATAGAAAGCAGATAGAAAGCAGGTAGAGAGAAGATAAAAAGCAGATAAAAATCAGATAAAAAGAACAGAAAAGGCAGATATACCAGAGTCACTTAGGATTTGCCGCAGGCGAACCGTTAGTGCCTCCGCATATACCGCGGCCCCGGATGATAGCTGGCAAATTCTC
>CADBUA010000365.1 GCA_902797665.1 uncultured Lachnospiraceae bacterium
CAGGTACAGAAAACCTTCTGCGGGCAGCAGATCAGGATCTCACGCTCTGAAGAGAAAAGTATTCGGAAAATAAAGGAAACCGAAGGAAATAGAAGGAAATTGAAGGGAATAAAAGGGAATAAAAGGGAATAAAAGGGAATAAAAGGGAGCTGAAGGAAACAGAACGAAGTTGAAGGGAACTGAAGGAAATAGAAGAATATAGAAGGGGAGGCGGAAGTCTGTATCTTCCGCCTCCCCTCTTTTTATAGATTTGCTTTCTGGTCTGCTTTTGTTCCTGGATTCTCACGCTCAGTGAAAAGCTGACAGTGGCGTGATCTTCCATTCTCTCATTTCTGCCCTGAGGCAAGTCCGCTGCAGCACTTTCCCTTCTGCCTGATCATGCGGTCATGTAGAGGATCAGCAAAAAGACGGCCAGAAGACAGAAGAGCCAGCAGAGGACCAGAAGGAAAGCGTTGCGTTTCTCCCGCATCACGGCAAAGAACTCCCGGATCAGGGCGGTCGGCCAGTAGTAGCGCGCCACCGGCGCTCCGATTCCGGTACAGTTGATCCCGAGCTTCCTGCAGTAGCGGAGGCAGCGGTAGACGTGATAGTTTGAGGTGACCAGGGCTGTGTTCTTTCTCCCCTCCCGGGCTTCAATGAGTGCCATAGAGAACTTCAGGTTTTCGTAGGTGTTCCGGGATTGATCTTCCGGAAGGATCTTCTCCCTGGGAATGTCCTGGGTCAGCAGGTAAGCGGTCATGGCTTCCGCCTCGGAGATCTTCTCGTCCTTTCCCATTCCCCCGGAAGGGATCAGGTAAGGGGGCTTTTTAGCCTTCCGGTACACGGAGACGGCTTTGTCACATCGGTCCTGGAGAAGCTTGGAGACCTTGTCTCCGTGGAGCAGGCCGGCTCCATGGATGATGACATAGTCAAAGCTTCTGCCTTTCGGGAGGATCTGGATCAGAAGGCTATACAGCATGAAGGCCAGAAATACCATCGCCGAGAAAAGAACGGTGACACTGAAAGCCCCCAGCACGTACAGCAGCGTGTGGTTCACTTCACGGACCAGATGGCCATGCTCGTCGATGTAGTTCAGGGAGGACATGCGCACGGCGAAGACAGCCGTCGCCGCTTCTCCCAGGATCAGAAGAATGCCGAAAAGGAGAGAGAGCATGTTGTGGAAGCGGTGGGACTCCTTCCGGAGCATAATGATCCCATCCACAATCAGGTAGACCGGCATGATCAGCGCGAGCAGGAAAAGAACAAGGAAAAGGATGCTGGCGACGAGACCCTGAGAATCCCCACCGAGAGAGATGAGCAGCGGGAAGGTCGCGAGGATCGCGGTCAAAAGCAGAAAGCTGTTGTGGAGCCTTCTCAGGTCAATCACCATGGAGATGATCAGGAGCAGCCAGAAAAAGAGGGCGAGTCCGGCCGAAAGCAGAGTATTCATGTTGGGCCTCTTTCAAAGTCAAAGGTTATCATACCCACGGCACGCCGATTTGTGTTAGCCTGCCGCATCGGGGGCTATAGCGCTGATGAGTGCCTGATCTTCCGGCATCGATCAGCCCCATGACTATATCACGTCCCGGCAGCTCATGCCAGATTCCGAGACCTGGCCGGGATTTGGAAGGCAGTAAAACAGCGCCACAAGGGCGTGTGTGACGAGATGGAATTGCATATAAATAGAAAATATACAATGATGATTAATTAATAAAGGAGATGATAAGGATATTATTGTGAATATTATGATCTTTTGATTTCTCATTTGAATAACCATTCGGGATATGATACATTTGTGTTGGAATACACAGGATCCCTCAGATAAAGTCCCTTTCAAAGAAGGGAGAAGGAGCCGCCTATGAGACGCACAGGGATAGAGAAAAGCATCAGGATCTTTCTGATCCTGACGGGTTTAACTCTGCTTGCAGGCGGGGCATTCCTCCTTCTGAGAGAAATCAGAATTCTGATCCCCTCTCAGGAGGAAACAGAAGCAGTGGAAGAGACTGTGACTTTTCCCGGGAAGAGAGTTCTCTTTATCAGTTCCTACAACGAATCCTTTGTCACCGTGCCGGATCAGAGAGAGGGGATTCTCCGCACGCTTTCAGATGCCTGTGTGAGCCTTGACTCTGAATACATGGACATGAAGAGCGTCGGCACAAAAGAGAATATTCAGAGATTTCATGACTACCTGGCCTTTAAGCTTCCGGAAAAGGCACCCTACGACGCGGTGATTCTCGGGGATGATGACGCGCTTGCTTTTGGGAGGGCATACCAGGAGGAACTGTTTGATGGCGTTCCGCTGGTCTTTTTCGCCGTTAACAACATCATCGATGCGAAGACAGCCGCTTTGGAGGAGAACATCACCGGCAGCGTGGAGATTCACTATCTGGGAGATCTGTTGTCGGTGGCCGCAAAGATCCTGCCAGAAGCAACGAAGGTTGCCTCCATTGTGGACGACACCTCCTCCGGAAGGGGCAGCAGGACCCAGTACGAGGCGCTCTTTGATGCCTACCCGGAATACAGCTTCCGCACGATCAACTGCTCCATGTTAACCCGCGGGGATCTGGCAGAGACACTGGAGAATCTTGAGCCTGATACGATCCTGCTTTACCAGGACTGCTTTGAGGATTCGGAAGGGAATGCATATACCATTGAGGAGAATGTTCCTTTCTTCTATGAACACGCCAGTGTTCCGGTTTTCCGTTCCTCCACCCTGGGAGTCGGACTTGGGTGTCTGGGCGGCGAACTGTATGATTATACCTTCGCGGGCGCTCTGGCAGCCAGGATGGTGCTCGATATCTTCGGCGGGACGAGCATCGACGAGATCCCGCTTTCCTACGAAAGCTCCATCCATTACGGCTTTGATTACAGGCTGATGAAGAAATACAGCCTCGACTTTGACACGCTTCCCGAGGATGCCCAGATCATCAATGAACCGGAGGGGATCTTCGGACCGTATCAGGATGTCGTGATCCCGTTTCTGATGGCAATCGTTGGCCTGACCCTGCTTCTGATCAATGCGGAAAATGACTACAAGAGCAGCAGGAAATTCGCAAAGAAGCTGGAGCTGTCAGAGAAGAACCTGAAATATACGGTGGAGCACGACTATCTGACAGGACTTGAGAACCGAAATGTCTTCGACCGCTATCTCAAGAGCCTGACGGAGGGAGGAAAAGGATTCACCAACATCCTGCCCACACTTCTTTTGGTAGACCTGGATAACTTTAAAAACCTGAACGACAAGTACGGGCACTTTGTGGGGGATCATGTTCTGTCGGTGATCGCCGGACGGCTCAGGGTCTTTCTGGCAGGTTCAGGCGGCAGCGTCAGCTGCCTCAGCCGCTATGGCGGAGATGAGTTTGTCATGGTCTTTTCCGGGAAAGGGAATGCTGTCCCCGATCTTGAGAGCCTGGAAGAGCTCAGAAAGGATCTTCAGCGGGACATCCCGGCGGAGGATGGCAGGGCGCTGTCCGTCCGGGTCAGTATGGGCGCTGCCTCGGCCAAAAGCGGCATGACGCCGGATGAACTCTGCAGGGCGTTGGATGTCGCCCTGACGGAGGCAAAGTACAGGGGGCGGAACCGGGTCATCCTTTTTGATGAAAAGCTCCTGAAGGAGGCTGAGCAGAAGGAGAAGATCCGGGATATCCTGAAGGAAGCACTGCTGGAGAGACAATTCTATCTCCTCTACCAGCCTCAGGTGGATCCGGTCCGGCGGGAGGTGGTCGGATACGAGGCACTGCTCCGGATCCGGAATCAGAATATCTCTCCGGCAGTGTTCATCCCTGAAGCGGAGACGGGCGGCCAGATCATCGCAATCGGGCGTATGGTTACGGAGATGGCCATCCGGCAGATCGCGGAGTGGAAGAAAGAAGGCAGGAAGATGGTTCCCGTCTCAATCAACTTCTCGGCGCGGCAGATCGACGATGATGGCTATGAGGCCTTCTGTATGGAGAAACTGGAAAAGTATGGGGTTTCTCCGAATTATCTGGTCATTGAGATTACCGAGAGCGTCATGCTCTCCCGGGAGAAAGAAGCCCGTGCGCTCTTCACCAGGCTCTCTGAACGGGGCATTGCTTTGGCCCTTGACGACTTCGGGACCGGTTACTCCTCCCTGAATTACCTGACCTTCCTGCCTCTTTCCGAGATCAAGCTCGATCGGAGCATTGCGAATGCCTACCTGAAAAAGGGGGCAGAGTCCTTTATCAACAATGTATCCCACCTGGTGCATGATCTGGGGATGTTTCTTGTCATCGAGGGCGTGGAGGACAGGGAACAGAAGGAACTTGCTGTCAGCACACACTGCGATGTGATCCAGGGATATT
This sequence comes from uncultured Lachnospiraceae bacterium, assembly GCA_902797665.1. GTDB lineage: Bacteria > Bacillota > Clostridia > Lachnospirales > Lachnospiraceae > Porcincola. Next base: position 4,302 of record CADBUA010000365.1, read on the forward strand.
ATTACTCGAAACCGCTGCCGGCAGAAGAGACAAAAGACCTGGTGCTGAAGGATTAAGAGGACTGGAGAACCATAAAAAACGGTAACGGTCCAGTCCGCTTTGCGCACGCGCTGTGCAAAGAAAAGCTATACATTTCAAAAGCAAAGGCAGGGCATGCTTTCAATGCGGCGACAGGAGCCTGCGCCCAGCCTCATACCTGGAAAGGAGCCTGTGACTGGACAGGTACAATAAACGAAAACTGTTCGTGATTCTGCCCGTTTTTGTGTTTTGTTCCCGTGAATATGTGTGCTATAATCATCCGGTCTTGGTGATTTTTGACAGAGGGCGGCGGAAATGAGCCCGCCGGACCAAGAAGGAGGTTCGTGACAACATGATCGAGGGAAGAGAACCTGGAGGGAGAGGAAGGAGATGAAGGAGAGCATCGCACTCAATGCTGAAGAGACGCAGGAGCTTGATGGCACGGAGCCGATGGAGGATTATTCTCTTGTGGAAGACTTTCTGGCAAGCACCAGTGAGCCGGCCAAGAGAATGCGCATGCCTTACATCGAGTCAGGGGACAGCCCCCTGTATTCCGTGAAATCCTTCGGCGGGAATGATGTGAAGATCCGGATTTTTGTTCAGTACGCCGGCCAGGAGTCTGAGATTACGAGGATCGGGCAGCAGTGTATGGCTGCCTGGAGAGAGGAGCATCCGGGGAAAATTATCGCGGCAGAGAGTTGTGCCGTGTATGTCAAGCCCGAGGAGGGCAAGGCTTACTGGGTCATCAACGATACCGATGCAGGCGCGGCTGAGCTGTGAGCGATTGTAAAGCGGCGGATTATGCGGAAGATCAGGCCTTCGAACTGAATGCCTGAAGGCATAAACTGCCGGGATAGAGGCTGGAAGGGAGAAGCTCCCTTCAGGCCGCTCTCAGGCGGGTTTCCTGCCGGGAGCAAAGGTTTTGAGATAAGCTAAGGGAGCGGTCCCGGGGTGGGGACCGCTCTTTTTTGCGGGTGGAGAGAGCGGGTGACCCTTAGCTTTTGCGCCCGAAAGAGAAGATCTTCCGTGTTCTGGCCTGACGGAGCTCCGCCGGGAAGCATTCGAATTTGCCAGGTGTTTCACCGCCAGGTGCCCGCTCGCGCCAATTTTGTCGCAGATGCCCGCGCTCGCGGGAAAAAACAGGTAACTGTCCAGTCCGCTTTGGCAGCTTGCCGCCGGGCGAGGCATACAAAGTCCGGTGAAGCGCCAGCCCTGGCAGCTGCCTCTCTATGTTCAGAGACAGCGGTCCGGTGCAGCGCTGGAAACAGCCAGAGGCATTATTGAATGCGTATAATCTCTGTGGTACCCTGATTGCGTCAGACTTTGATGACGCAAATGATGGAGCCAGGTCCCAGGCTCCTGGGTCTGCATGAAATACGCGACCATACTTTCCGTTTGTTCTGTTTTTTCACGCTTCGTGTAAGGCGCGCAAGGCAGACTGGACAGGCAGGGGCTTCTCACTCTATTGTTGCGGGATACTCTGTTTCAGATATAATAAATACAAGTATCTTCACTGATTAGTCAGACATGGGATTTAATACTATAAAGGAGGAAAATACATGATTGTTCAGGCACTTGATAAGATTAAGCAGCAGACAATTATCTCGTCTCTGATATTGATGATTGTCGGTATTGTGATGCTGATCATACCGGTTCAGCATGATGGAATATTGGTGGAAATTCTGGGGTATATGTTTCTCCTTGTGGGCGGGGTGATGATATGGGATTTTGTCGGGGAAGAGAAGAAGCTGTCCGCCTGGATTCGACTTACTGTGGCGCTTCTCTGGGTCGTACTTGGACTGTTTACGCTTTTGTCCGGGGATAATATTCTGGCAGCTCTAAGTGTGGTATTCGGAGTTTTTCTGATCCTGGATGGGATTCACAGTTCGGTCTACGCATGGATGTTTGCGCAGCGATCCGGAAAGAAGTGGTGGTGGGTTCTGCTTCTTCTATGCATCACGCTGGTGATTGCCGGCATTGTGATCATCAATAATCCGTGGTGGCATACAGCGCATTCCTTTGTGAAGATAATTGGTGGAGTCCTGCTTTATGCATCTTGTGTTGGAATTGTAAGACTGATTCTGGTCTGGCCGATTCGGTCAAAGTAAGGGGGAATTGGAGATGAGCAAGAAAAAAACACAGATCGAAGATGTCCAGGAACAGAAGGATTGGAAGGAAAATCTGAAACAACAGATCAATGATGGAATTGACAGCGTTTCAGACAGGATGAAACAGTCGGCTCAGGAAGAAGGGGAAACGGCGCAGGGAGAAGCTGTGGCACCGGCAATCAGCAAGGATCTGCTTCAGAGAGAACTGGCGCTGTCAAAAGCGGACTTTACGCATACGGCGATGAAGATGACGCCGGATCTGGAGAATCTTCTGGCGGATGAACTGAAGGATCAGAAGAAAAACACAAAGCGATCCGCGCAGATGATCGCAGTATTTGCGAAGCATAACTTTTACGCGAACGGCCTTACGCCGGAAGAACTCAGGACAACGCTGGAAGACCTTGGCCCGACTTATGTCAAGATCGGGCAGATCATGTCCAGCCGCACCGACCTGCTTCCGGAGAACTTCTGTAAAGAGCTGGAGAAGCTTCGCCAGAATGTGAAAGCGTTGAATCCGCAGATTGCACGCGCGGTGATTGAGGCGGAGACAGGGAAAAAGATCAGTGAGATCTACCGCGAGTTCAGGGACGAGCCCATCGGGTCCGCTTCGATCGGGCAGGTGCATTACGGTGTCCTGAAGGATGGAACAAAGGTTGTTACGAAAGTGCAGCGTCCGCTGATCGCGGATATGATGGCGAAGGACTTTGAGCTGCTGGGGAAGCTTGCCCCGCTTTTGGATGCCGGGAACGTGGATCAGGACCCGGATACCATGAGCTTTGCTTCCATCATCCAGGAATTTGAGAAGGTGACCTGGGAGGAACTGGACTTCCGGGTGGAAGCGGCAAACACGAAGTTCTTTAAAGAGCGGATTCTTTCAGAAGGTCCGACCAGCTGCCCGACTGTCATTGATGAGCTGACAACAGAACGCATCTTTACCATGACATTTGTGGAGGGCTGCTCTGTTTCAAAGAAGGAAAAGCTCAAAGAGCAGGGCACGGATCCCATGCAGGTGGGGCAGGATATAGTGGAGAGCTATCTGCAGCAGGTGTTTGACGCAGGGATTTTCCACGCGGATCCTCACCAGGGCAACATCATGGTCAGCGGCGGTAAGGTTCACTGGATCGATTTCGGCATGATCGGTGAGATCACGGAGGCGGATATCAGCTCTTTGGAGAAGATTGTCGTCGGCATGCTTAGCGCTGATACCGATTCGATGGCGGATGGCATTCTGACCATTGGAAAATGTGGTGCAGGCTGTGACAGAAACAGGCTGAAGGATGATCTGGAACTGTTCAGCGCCAAATACATGAGTGTGTCGAGCCTGAGCGACATTGACTTTTCCTCCCTGCTGGGGGAAGTGGTTGATCTGGCGGACAGACATCATATCATGATGCCCGGAAAGTTTACGATGCTCGTGCGATCTTTCCTGACCATTGAAGGTGTAATGGAACAGCTTTGTCCGGAGCTGAATCTGTTTGATGTCATTTCCAACAAGCTGATGGACCGGATGAAGAAATCCTTCTCCCTGGAGAAGGAGATTCTGAATCTTGGACAGGGCGTTCTGGATGTCGGAAAGAAGGTTACCAGGATTCCGCAGCTGATTGCGGAAAGCCTGTCAGATATCGTGAAGGGAAGACTGAAGATCAACCTGGAACTGACCGGCTATGAAGAACTGATGAAAAAAGTGGACAGCAAGATCAATGATATTGTTCTTGTGATCGTCGGCTGCGTCCTCTTCTCCGGCGGCTGCCGCCTGGCCGCAACTGAGATCAGTCCTGTGCTGCCGAATGGCATGCCCCTGATTGCCCTGACTGTTCTGATGATCGGTTCCTCCCTGCTGATCTATGCGCTGAAACGGATTCTGAAAAAGAAGCCCTGAAACTGTACAGCAGGGAGCGCTTCAAAAAGGGAAGGCGAAGCTTTGTGTCCGCCCTGCCCCTGGGGAGGTGGTACTGACAGGTATCACCTCCTTTCCCGTATGGCAGGAGAATCAAATGCGGGAGCGCTGCCTTCTTCGCAGCTAATCAGCCGCAGGATCCTGCAGGCATTCGGCCGGGCTGAGGCTCCTGTTGCAGCATCCAATCTGCGCCTGACCTTTGCTTCTGAAATCTATGACCTTGCCCGGTGACAAGCGGACAAAGCGGACTGGACAGTTTTCCTTTCTCAAATAGCTGCGGCGATCATAGGCGGCGCCACAGGAACGCGGCACTGGAGAAGAGTCTGAGAAAAGATCAAGACCCAGGACCTTTATTGAGGATATAGAAACTTAGTTTATAAAAGCCTATAAAAGGAGAGAATAGAATGAAAAAGAGATGTTTTTTGGCTCTCGCGGTATTGGGGATCACAGTGCTGGCGCTGCCTTGTTTTGAGGGGGTATCTGCCGCGGATGCCCAGGGTACAGGTTCAGGAGACCTGCTCGCTGCCCTGTTTGGAGAAGGCGGGCTGTTTGAGGACGTCCTTCCGGAGGGGACAGATGTGGATGCGATGGTCGACTCTGCGATGGAGCAGTTTCATGCTGCGGAAAGTGAAATCGCCGGCATGGTAGATGAGGCGGCCAGTGCGATCGAAGAAAAAGTCGAGAGCCTTGATTTTGATCTTGAAGCGCTGAAGGAGTATGCAGGTGAATTGGCTGACCACTTCATTGGAGAGGGAGGCCTGGACCTGAACCTGGGATCCATGAACACAAGCATTCAGATCTATCAAAGGCTGAAAGAGGCAGAAGAGGCTTATATCATTGAGCATAACCGGGATCTTTTGGATCAGGCTGATGTTCAGATTGTTTCAAACAATCTCATCTATACAGATCTATTTGATCAGGATCCGATCAGGTCCATGAACTATATGATCGAGCACACCTACAGAGTAGATGAGAATCAGCAGCTGTGGTTTGTAAGCTCTTCGAGCGATGTTGTTCTCTTCAGGCATGCAAACGACCGGGAGAGCGGTTATCCCGTAACAGAGGCTTTGTTTTCCGAAGACGGAGGGAACTACATGCCCTCCATCGAGGCGATGTGTGAAGAGATGGGTGCAGATCCTGATGAGGCAGCGGAAGCCATTGACCTTGCGGAATCCATGCTGATTTATGATCTGGAGCAGTACCTGAATAAGCATCCGGAATATACCGGCCTCGAGTATGATGGCGCGATCAGAAGCAAGGAAGAACTGCGCGCGATCTTCTATGACTGCCTCGATGAATTGGAATCTGAAGAGGAAACAGAAGAAGATTGGGAGTGAAGACTGGAAAGGACGCGCGCAGGCTAAGACCGTAGAAGCAGCTGGCAAATCTGAAGGGTTCCCGCTATAGTATCTTGAGAGATTGAGAAAGGCAGGAGACGAATGATCCGAGTGAGACAGGTTGGGGAAGCGGACTATGGATGTGAGGAGCACCCGGAAGGGACCCCGGAGATGGTCTGTGTGGAACTTGTGCGGGATGGAGAGACAGAGTTTCTGGAAATCCCGGAAAAGCGCCTCCTCGAGTCGGGGATCGTCGAGGGAAGCAGCATCACGGAAAAACAGCTGAAAGGTCTGCGCGGAGAGCTTTGAATCCCCTGAGCGTCCTATTTGAGCATCTGGGAGAGGGAAATCACGGCAGATAGACCCAGGAGCGTGAGAGCCTGCGAAAATCTTCACGAGTGGTATCTACTGCCCTGATAGCTGGCAGATGTTTATGCTTCCCGGCAGAGAGGAGGAGATTGATGGTACTTTTGGTTGCGTCGGATATCCATGGATCAGCCTATTACTGCAGAAAGCTGCTCGAGGCGCGGAAAAGAGAAGGGGAGACAAGGATGCTTCTCCTTGGGGACATCCTCTACCACGGGCCGCGGAATGACCTGCCACGGGAGTATGCGCCCAAGGAAGTCATCGCCCTTCTGAATCCTTTGAAGGACCAGATCTACTGCGTGCGCGGAAACTGCGAGGCGGAAGTGGATCAGATGGTCCTGGACTTTCCGCTGCTGGCGGATTACTGCCTCCTTCCGGCAGGGCAGCACATGATCTACTGCACCCATGGGCATGTGTACAACGAGGAGCACCTTCCGCCGATGCAGGAGGGGGACAGCCTGCTCTATGGGCATACCCACGTTCCGAGGGCTGAGAGGGTGGGTTCCTATTGGATGCTGAACCCCGGGTCAGTGTCCATCCCCAAGGGGGGATCGCTTCCGGGCTATGCGATGCTGGAGGACGGGGTTTTTACCTTGAAGAATCTCGAAGGCAGCGTTTTGAAGCGTGTGACGGTCGGCTGACTCTCTCGAAGGGTCCTCAGCTCGCAGCGATCAGACTTCGCTTTGAACCGGGTGCTTTCAGGCTTTGTAAGGGCGGGAAGTGAGGGTTTGTCATGGCTGGGGAATCGAAGGCAGAGA
>CADBUA010000366.1 GCA_902797665.1 uncultured Lachnospiraceae bacterium
CAGGCAACGAGGCGTTTCTCCTCATCTGGCGCCATCATCAGCGGGGCCAGTCCCCGTGGGACCCTGGCCCTGGTTCGGGCCAGTCAGAGCTATGCCTCTGTCTCAGGCCGGGATTATGTCACACCGGAAGACATTCGGGCCGTCTCGGTCCCGGTGCTGGCACACCGCTGCCTCTCTGAAAACACGGGCACCGAAGAGGAACGCATCGCCCAGGTCCGGACCATCACGGAGACGGTGGAGGTCCCCACTGAAGACTGGAGAAGATCCTCATGATCCTTGTCTTTTTCCTGGGCATCCTGCTGATCTTCTACACAGGAAGTGTCTTCTACGCAAAAGTCTGGAACATAGGGCTTTCCACTGAGATCCACTTCTGCGAGCCCTATCTCTACGCGGGACAGAACGGAACGCTGGAGGAAGTGATCGAAAACCGGAAGAAAATCCCTGTCCCCGCGCTGGAGATCAGTTTCCGGATTCCGCACGGGCTCCGCTTTCAGGGCGTGGACAATACGCAGGATTCCGACTACATCTATAAGCGGGATGTCTTCGCCCTGCTCGGACAGGAACGCATCATCCGCAGGTATAAGATCCTGGCAGAGCGGCGGGGCCAGTACGAGATCAGCCAGCTGACCCAGAACGCCCCTTCCCTCTTCTACGGCCGGGAGTATCTTCGGGACCCGGAGATCAAGGGGACTTCCGGGATCTATGTCTATGCCCGGTACCTGGACTATCCGGCCCTGCTCAGAGAGGTCGAGGTTCTTCTCGGCACGCGGGAGATCACCCGGAGGCTTTACGAGGATCCCTTTGCCTTCGCCTCGATCCGGGAGTACACCCCCCGGGATCCGATGAAGAACATCAACTGGAAGGCGACCGCCAGAACCGGTTCACTCTGCGTCAATACCTGGCAGTCAGACCAGGCGGACCGGATCGCCATCTATCTCGACGTCTCCCAGGACTTCAACAAAACCTACGCCGACCTTCGGGAGGACAGCATCGCCCTGGCAGCTACCCTCCTCAGGCGCCTGGCTGGCCGGGGCCTGGAAGTCTCCCTGATCGTCAACGCAGGTGCGGATGGAAGCTTTTTTCCGCCCTTCAGGGATGAGCGGACAGAGACCCGGATTGAACGCTTTCTGACTGAGGACTTTGACAGCGTACCGCTCATCTCCTTCCCGGACCTTCTCCGGAAATGCAGCCATTTATCCGGCCAAAGGAGCGAAGATGTTGCGCTCTTTGTCTCAGCCAACGACAGCAAAGATCTCCGGGAAGCTGCCCACGCCCTCCTCGGGAAGCGTCAGGGGATTTTCGCCCTGCCCTGCCTTGCGTCAAGCGGAAGAGTCCGGGAACAGGATGGCAGCCTCTCTGTCGTCCCGGTCATACACCTGTAGCTGTGCGCGCGCCTGCGACTGGATCGCTGCGTTTTTTTTACGAAAACTTCCCCGGAAGGAGGGATAGGATGAGCCGTCTTTTCACCATACCATTCTGGCCTGTCTATACCGCGTCTGTACGGCGTCTTCACATGACCGTGGTCTTTGCCACCTTCCTGCCCGGCATCGCGCTGGCCATCCAGATCATGGAAGGGCAGGGTACTCTTCCGAAAGGGGCAGACTCCGCCCTTCCAGCCTGTTTTGCGCTTGAACTCTTCCTGATTTTCCCGGCGGCCATTCTCTACCTCGGGGAAAGGAAAATCCGGGGGTTGGGACTCTTTCTCCTTCTGGGCCTCTTTGACCTCACAGCGGTTTTCTATCTCAGCGCCTTCATCGAGACGCAGCTTCTTCACTCCCGCTATCCGGGGCTTGCCCCAGTTCTGAACAGTCTCCTCTGCCTGCTCTTTCTCTTTGACGCTATCAGGATGCGCATCAACAACAATGAGCGGGCACGGGCCAGGCGGGAGAATGATCCCTCCTACCAGGGAAGCTTTTCCTTTCTCCCGGAGCCACACCTTTTGCACCTGCTCTGGTTTCTGCTCCTCTACATTTCAGGGATGAGCGCGAAAAGCAGCGCATTCTGCTCCGTCGCCCTTCTGGGGGCCATCCTCTACTTTTTCCTGGTCTTCTCCTACTTTTACCTGACAGAGCGGGAGAAGTACCTAAACTCCATGATCGGCATGCGCTCCATGCCCACGGGGCGGATCCGCCGCACCACGGACGCTTTCCTCCTCATCATGCTGCTTCTGGGGACCTTCTTCGCGATTCTGGCCGTTCTTCTCAGCGACCACCGCCTCTACATCGATCTGAGCCGTCTCCGCTTCTCCACTGGCATGGAGCAGATCTACCCGGCTGAGGAAATGATGATGACAAATCCCTTCCTCCAGTACCTGATGGCCTTATCTGAAGGGGGAAAGCCGCTACCTGCCTGGCTTATAAGAGTCATCGACCTCTTCTGGGACGCTTTGGAAATTCTGGCCGCAGGCCTGATTCTTTATGGCCTGTTCCGGGCAGTGCTCTCCACTTTCCGCTCCTTCCGGGGGGTGGATGAGGAAAATGGGGATGAGATCATCCCCCTGGCCTCGGAAGAGAAAAGCGGGATCAGGGAGATGAAGCTGGAGAAGCCCAGATCCAGGGAGGAGTCAAGGATCCGGAAACGCTACAAAAAGACCATCCTCCGCTACCGGAAGATGCCTCCGGAGCCCTCGGAGACCCCTTCAGAAATGGAAGAGAAGGCAGGCCTTCCCAAGACTGAGGAGATGGCGAAACTGCACCGGGACTATGAACTTGCCCGATATGGAAAGACCGGAAGCTGACGCTTCCGGTCTTCTTCCTGTTTTCTCATTTTCTCAGATCAGCCGGGTCCCTCAGCAGGACCTGCGCCTCTTCCTCTTGTCCCTGCTGCCCTTTTTTCTCTCAGAGGGGAAATGTCAGGCCTGGAAGGGGCAGATGCCTCCGCCTTATAGCCATTCAGAATGCGGCCAATCTCCCGCCTGACATCAGGAGGCAGCGTGCCAAGGGAGCCCTGAAATCCTGCGCCGTCCCAGAGGATCTGCTCCTTCAGGGAAGCTGCCGCGTGTTCCCTGGCTGCTTTCTTCATCGCGTCAAGAAAGGTCTGTTCCTCTGGATGCGCCTCGTAGATGGAATTGGCAAAGCTTTCCGCCTCCTCCACTTTTCCCTGCGCAAGGAGCTGGTAAAAGAAGACGCTCTCAAGCTCC
>CADBUA010000367.1 GCA_902797665.1 uncultured Lachnospiraceae bacterium
ATACACATTGAAGCAGTAAGAAGTACCCGTGAGGGCTTCAATTTCTCGATGTGTTGAGTATATTTAAACACATTTTGAGTGGCAGGGAAAAGATGATCAAGCAGACGGCGCGATCGAAATGCATTCTGGGGGCACTGATTCTGCTGCACGTCCTGTCTGTATCCGGCGTGCTCTATCTCACGCTGGCCCGTTCAGATCTCTCGCTTTCCGGAATGGAAAGCCGGCGCAGGATTGCTGTCAGCCTGGCGGATCTCTCCGACGAGTACAACCAGGTGCTTCTACAGAACATCCAGTCCCTGGTGGAGGCACGCGGGGATCTGGTTCTCACCCGGGATCCCGGAGGGGATCCCGAACAGCAGGAGCGGCAGATCCAGGAGCTTCTCACCATGGGCGTGGACACACTGCTTCTCAGCCCAGTGGACCCGGAGCGCCTCTCCTATCTGACGGAACTCTCCGGCGAGGCCGGCGCAAAGGTCGTGCTTCTGGAGGCATGCCAGAACGCCCTGCCGGAGGGAGAAAAGGCCCAGGCTATGGAGCAGGTCTCCCACTCGGTTTGCTCGGATGATGTCGGGGCAGGGGCACTTTTGGGGGATTTTCTGCTCACAGAGAATCCCTCCGCCAGGGTGCTTCTTCTGGGGGAGGAAGGCTTTTCCCGCTCAGAACTCAGGATTTCGGGCTTTCTGAACGCTTTGGAAGGATCTGACGCGGCAGTTGCGGGGGAGATCCTCCTGAAGGATGGGAGCAGAAGCGCCGCCATGGAGGCGGTGGAGGAAGTGCTTTCATCCGGTCTTTCCTTCGATACGGTTTTCTGCTCCAGCGATCCCTACGGGATCGGATGCTGTGCGGCGCTCCGGCACAATGCCAGAAGCAGCGCGGTCCGGATCCTGTCCGTCGGGGGCAGCCCAGAGGGGAAGCGGATGACAGCCGAAGGACATTTCCTGGCAGAGAGCCTGCTTTTCCCCTCCCTCACAGCCCGCTATACGGTGGAGTATCTCTATGAAGAGTCCCCCTATCCGGATCTGAGGGAGCGTGTGGCGGCATCAGCCTTGGTCAGCAGATACAACGTCAGATCCTATGACCTTGATACCTGGGAATAGGGTCTGTGATCGGGAGAAAACGTATGGAAGACAACAGGTATATGCGGATCATCCGCCTGATCATGATTGATCTTTCAGGCTTGAATCTTCTGCTGATTACGCTTTTTGTCCACGCAACGCTGAGGCGCATGGTCCGATCCGGGACAGCGCTTGCCTTTCTCCAGCAGGCGGGGCGGGTGCCGATGACACCGCTCCGCATGGAAATCTACGCAAGCCTTCTGTATTTTTCCCTTCTGGTCCTCCTCGTTCTGTCGCGAAAGAGTCATGGCAGAGCCCTCTTCTTTATGTATGCCTTCCTCACGACGGGAATCTCCTTCTGCCTCATCCGCCTCTTCGGGAGTTCTGTGGATGAAATCCTGTTTCTCACGGCGGCCTGCCTTCTGGTCTTTTCCTGCCGGATGGTGTATAAGGTTCCGGTTTTTCTCTTTCTCTTCGTTTTTTACATCGCCTGTGAAGCGGGTGATGAGAGCTTTGGTTTTTCAGCTGTCCCTCTCACGATCTACCGGGCCTACTACACCGGGAGTGTCAGAGCCGGGATTTCTTTCTATGAGACCGGGATGGGCTATTTGCAGACGGCCCTCATCGTCTTCTACTTTGTCCTGGCCTTCCGCCTGCAGCTGGAGGAGACGGAGCGCGTGAAGGCGCTGAATCAGGAACTGGATGCCGCGAACACGTCTCTTCAGGCAGCCAATGAGCGTCTTCGGCAGTATGCACTGACCTCAGAGGCGATGGCGGAAACCCGGGAGAGAAACCGCCTGGCGCGGGAGATCCACGACACACTGGGCCATACCCTTACGGGGATCATCTCCAGCTTGGACGCCTGTCTGACCCTGATCCGAATCTCCCCGGAGGCGGCGAAGTCTCAGATCGAGAAGACCCAGAAGGTCGCCCGGGAGGGCATGAAGGATGTCAGGAGGAGCGTGAATGCGCTCAGGCCGGATAAGCTGGAACGCCTGTCTCTGGAGGAGGCCATCCGCCAGATGGTACAGGAGATGAAGGACGCTTCCGGAGCGGATATCCGCCTGTCTGTGGAGATCGGGGATGGGGCCATTGCCGAGGATGAGGCGGAGGCGGTTTATCGGATCGTGCAGGAAAGCGTGACCAATGCCCTCCGGCATGGAGGGGCGGATCGGATTGAGATCAGCATCAGCAGAGTATATGATCAGCTGGAGATTCAGGTACAGGACAACGGGACAGGGTGCAGTGACATCAAGCCGGGATTTGGCCTGCGCCACATGAAAGAACGGTTGGACCTTCTGAATGGGACACTTCGCTATGGAAACATAGAGAGCGAGGAAAAGCAGACAAGCAGTACGGATCATAGCAGCTCAGAATGGGAAAATGGCATTGAAAAGATCAAAGCGCCTGGAATGACAGAAGAAAACAGAGAGATCAGGAGCAAAGACATCAAGAGTAAAGACATCAGGAG
>CADBUA010000368.1 GCA_902797665.1 uncultured Lachnospiraceae bacterium
ATAGAGATCCATAGAGATCCGTACGCGCCATTCTGGACGATCGTTCTGTATTCTGTTTCATTCGGCCGAATGATGCCCGGACTGGCCTCACAAAGGCGGTGGGCGAAGACTCCTCCCGGATCGGAGTACTTACCTCCGGAGGCGCCCCCTTCTGGGGGCACCTCCATTGAGCACTTCAATCAACTTGTCAGCGATAAATAGGAGGTCGATCTGGTGTTTCAGCTGACAGGAACAAGGTTACCATTCCAGATTGGATTTGGCAAGCTATTTATTGTATATGACAATTAATGATGATGTGCGTCCGATTTTATTTATGTGACACTTTTCCCCGTGAAAAAATGAAAAAGATCCTTCCCCCGGGGCTCTCCCCGCTGATCGATCCTCCTGAATCCTCAGCAAAATAAAGGAAAAGAGGCAGGACGCTTATGCGTCTGCCTCTCAAATTCCATTTTTTTGATTTGTGTTCAGCTGCGAATGGCATTCAAACTTCACAGAAAAAAAGGGGGGACCATCAGCCTGCAGGAGATCATCAAAGCAGAATCTTCGAGATCAAAGCGATGGGGAGCGAAAAATCGATCCTGCACGCGGCAGTCTGCTGCATACGCCCTCTCCCGGAGATTCTCTCCCACGGCAAAAAAGAAGGCAGGACCAGATAGGTCCTGCCTCCGCGTACTCCGCGGTTCTTATACGCGCAGCCAGAGAATCTGCCAGCGATCGCCTCAAGATGCGGTATCTGCGCTCCGATCCTGGCCACTTCCATCTTTCATATCGTTTCATAGCCTCATCAGTTCACGCCAGATGCAGGTCCTCCGGGAAAATCAGAGAAAGACGTTCTGGAGCGCTCCTTCTTTCAGATGTTTTCGATCTGCCAGTCGATGGGCTCTACGCCGTTTTCTTTGAGAAAATGGTTGGCCTGTGAAAAGGGTCTGCTCCCGAAAAAGCCCCGGTAGGCTGACAGAGGGCTTGGATGCGGCGCCTTGAGAATCAGGTGTCTGGGATTATTCAGCATAAGCGATTTGGCCTGGGCTGGCCGGCCCCAGAGGAAATATACGATGGGCCGATCCTGGGCGTTCACAGCCTTGATGGCGGCATCTGTGAACTGCTCCCAGCCCAGTCCCTGGTGTGAGAAAGCCTGGTGTGCCCGCACAGTCAGAATCGTGTTCAGCAGCAGAACACCCTGTTCTGCCCACTTGGTCAGACACCCATTATTGGGTACACTGCAGCCAAGATCATCCTTCAGCTCCTGATAAATGTTCATAAGTGAAGGCGGAATGGCAATCCCAGGCTTTACCGAGAAGCTTAAGCCATGAGCCTGTCCGGGCTCATGATAGGGGTCCTGTCCCAGAATCACCACCTTTACTTTGGACAGGGGCGTCAGGTTGAAGGCATTGAGGATATCCCCGGACGGGGGAAAGATCACGCTTCTCCCGTACTCTTCCTTCAAGGACCTGTAAAGCCTCCCATAGTAGGGCTTTCCAAACTCCGGCTTCAGATACTGGAGCCAGTCATTGCTGATCGCTGCCATAACTCTCTCCTCCCCAGCCCCTACAGCCTGACCGGCACGCCACGTGCACTCAGATATTCCTTGACCTTGAGAATCTCCAGTTCCTTGTAATGAAAAAGGGAGGCTGCCAGAGCAGCATCCGCTCTGCCCTCAGTCAGCGCATCATAGAAGTCTTTCATGGATCCGGCTCCACCGGAGGCAATGACCGGGACCGGTACCAGATCCGCCACTGCCCTTGTCAAATCCAGGTCATACCCTGCTTTGGTCCCATCCGCGTCCATAGAGGTCAGGAGGATCTCCCCGGCGCCAAGCTTCACCGCTTTCTCCACCCACTCCAGCACATCAATTCCCATGTCGATGCGGCCGCCGTTCCGGTATACGTTCCATCCGGATCCATCCTGACGCCGTTTTGCGTCGATGGCCAGGACCACGCACTGGGAACCAAACTTGTCCGCGGCCTCCGCGATCAGATCCGGGTTCAGGATCGCTGCTGTGTTCACAGAGACCTTGTCGGCTCCGGCTCTCAGGATCTCCCGAAAGTCCTCGACTGTACGAATTCCTCCACCCACGGTAAAGGGGATGAAGACGGTCTCGGCCACCCGGCGAACCATATCCACCACTGTTTTCCGCGAGTCCGAGGAGGCTGTGATGTCCAGAAAGGTCAATTCATCGGCCCCGGCGATGTCATAAGCAGCGCCGATTTCCACAGGATCCCCGGCATCCCGAAGGTTTACAAAGTTTACACCCTTGACCACCCGGCCGTCCTTGACGTCCAGGCAGGGAATGATTCGTTTCGTCAGCATCTTCTGCCTCCCTGTCTTCCAAAAGCCCTGCCTCTCTCCTTTCTTCTCCCCTTCAGGAGAGGGAGAGGAAGTTTTCAAGGATCTTCAGCCCCCATTTTCCGCTTTTCTCCGGATGGAACTGACAGGCAAATATGTTTTCCCATTCCACCGAAGCGACGATGTCCGCGCCATAGTGCGTCCTGGCAGCTGCAATCTCGGTTTTCTCCGTGTAAAGATAATAGGAGTGGACAAAGTAGACATAAACGCCCTCCGGAATCCCGGCAAAGAGCCTGCTCTCTTTCGGGAAGGTCAGGTTGTTCCAGCCCATGTGTGGGATTTTGAGACTGCTTCCATCGGTTTCCACCTGAGGGATCCTTCGAATCTCCCCCGGAAGCAGAGAAAGACCGGGGACGCCGGGGCTTTCCTCACTTCTGTCAAAGAAAAGCTGAAGGCCCAGACAGATCCCAAGAAGGGGGATTTTCCGGCGCACGATCTCCCGAAGAACCTCTGTGAGCCCGCTTCTCTCCAGGGATTTCATGGCATCTCCGAAGGCGCCAACTCCTGGCAGAATCACATGGTCAGCCCCCAGGATTTTCTCCTGATCCCCCGTCAGGAGATAAGTCTGACCCAGGGCAGCACAGGCCTTCTGCACACTCAGGATGTTCCCGGCATCATAATCAATGATCGCAATCATAAGAGGTCCTCCTCCATATTTCATCTCCGAGCTATACCCGCGGCCAGGAGAATCTGCCAGCTGCCATCCGGGGCCGTGGTATATGCAGAGGCACTAACGATTCGCCTGCGGCAAATCCTAAGTGCCTCTGATATATCTTATCATACCGGACTATCGGAATAAAGAAAAAAGAAAGTAACTGTCCAGTTCGCTTTGGCCGCCTGTCGCCAGCTTCTTCGTAGATTTCTGCCTCCTTCCATTTTCTGAATTCTCCCCCTCCGCGCAGACTGCTCCTGGCGAACTGGACATCCGGCGGGAATTCTGATCTTCATATCCTGTCCATCTGTTTCCTGCTGTTTATGGATACAAAAAAGGACCGGATTCCCGGTCCTTCTCTCACACTTTCAAAACTGCATACAGCTATAAATCTAAATCCATCCAACTCTATCCGCTTTTTTCAAGCTCTGAGCGCCTTTCTCTGGATAAGCTTTCGACCGAT
>CADBUA010000369.1 GCA_902797665.1 uncultured Lachnospiraceae bacterium
GAGTCGGATGGAGTCGGATGGGAGAGACAGTCTCCTGGGAGGAAAGGGCAAGGAGGACAAAGAATCATGGAACGCTTGAACTATGGTGTGCTGGAGAAGACAGGATATCAAGGATTTGTGCTGAAGAACGCGCCGGAGAAGATCCTGCAGTTCGGAGAGGGAAACTTTCTCCGGGCGTTTGTGGATTACTGGTTTGACCTCTCCAATGAGGCAGGAAGCTTCAATGGGAAGGCAGTCCTTGTGCAGCACTCCGGACACGGCCGCGGGCCACAGCTGAACGAGCAGGAAGGACTTTATACCCTGTATCTGCGCGGCAGCGAGGGTGGGCAGACCGTCGACAAAAAGCGTGTGATCTCCAGCGTCAGCAGATGCCTGAACCCTTGCGACATAGAAGGTTTCGAGGCACTGATGCGGTTTTCCGAGTCCCCGGATCTGGAGTATGTGGTCTCCAACACCACAGAGGCGGGCATTACGTATGATCCCTCCTGCCAGTTGAGTGACAAACCGGCATCCTCCTTCCCGGGCCGTCTCTGTCAGGTTCTGCTCCACCGTTTTGAGGCGGGGCAGGGCGGACTGATCATTCTGGCCTGTGAACTCATCGACAACAATGGAAAAGAACTCCAGAAGTGTGTGAACCAGTACATTGATCAGTGGAAGCTGCCTGATGACTTCCGCAGATATGTCAATGAGGACTGTACCTTCTGCGGGTCTTTGGTGGACCGCATTGTCCCGGGTGCTGTTCGCGACAGGGAAAAGGCCGCTGCGATGGCGGAAGAGAACGGCTATGAAGACAAGATGCTTGACGTGGGAGAGATCTTTGGCGTCTGGGTCATCGAGGGGCCCGACTGGCTGACCGACCGCCTGCCGTTCAAGAAGGCGGGGCTTGAGGACAGCGTTTTCGTGGTTCCGGATATGAAGCCCTACAAGACCCGGAAGGTCCGCATCCTCAACGGGGCCCACACAGGCTTCGCGCTGGGCGCCTTTCTGGAGGGGAAGAACATCGTCAGGGAGTGCATGCAGGATGCGGGGATCCGCTCTTTCATGAACAAGATGCTGTATGAGGAGATCGTTCCCTACCTGCCGCTGGATCACAAGGACTGCCGCAAGTTTGCGGAGGCGGTCGAGGACCGCTTCAACAACCCCTTTGTGGACCATCAGCTGATCTCAATCTCCCTGAACTCCACAGCCAAGTGGAAGGCCAGACTTCTTCCCTCCCTGGAGGAGTATATCAAAGATACCGGGAAGCTTCCCCGATGCCTGACCATGTCCCTGGCAGCTTACATCGCTTTCTACAGCTCTGATGTGCAGGAACTGAATGAGAAGGGACTGGTCCTGAAGCGGCCATCCGGGGACAACTATGTCGTGGAGGACGATCCCTGGGTGCTGGAATTCTACCGGGATCACGCATCCGACGCCCCGGCCGATCTGGTGCGGGAAGTGCTCGCCAATGAGAAGATGTGGGATCAGGACCTGAGAAAGATTCCAGGCCTTGAGGAAGCAGTTCTTCAGGACCTGTGCCTGATCCGGGAAAAAGGGGCCGCAAAGGCTTTTGAGAGCTGTCTGTAAGAAATCGGGAGATCCTGAAGGATAGCTGCGAGTGTGAGAGTCCCGGAGGGCATTCGGTGTATCCCTTAGCAGGCAGCTTTTCCCGCCATGAGATCTTTAGGACCCGCGAGCGAGTGAATCTGTGCGGCAGGTTCAGCGAGCGGGCACAACCCAGGAGGAGTCCCGGCAGATTTTGATGCTTCCGGGTATAAAGGAGAGAAGATGAACAGTATTCAGATCAATGAGATCGATAATGTCGCTGTCGCCCTGCATCCGATTGCGAAAGGGGAGATGATCGATGCCTCGAATGGAACACTCTGTGCGGCTGAGGACATTCCCCAGGGGCACAAGACGGCTTTGAAGAAGATCGCCGAGGGGGAGATGATCGTCAAGTACGGCTACCCCATTGGGCATGCCCTCTCGGACATTACAGCGGGCATGTGGGTCCACACGCACAATGTGAAGACCAACCTGTCCGGGGAGGTGGAGTACAGTTATCATCCGAATCTGACCTATCCCAAGCCTGTCACTCCGGAGACCTTCCAGGGTTACCGCAGGAAGGACGGACGGGCAGCGGTCCGCAATGAGATCTGGATCATCCCCACTGTGGGCTGTGTCAACGATGTGGCGAAAACGCTGGTATCGGAGAACCAGGACCTGGTCACAGGCTCCATTGACGGCCTTTATACCTTCACGCATCCCTTCGGCTGCAGTCAGACCGGGGAGGATCACGGGCAGACAAGAAAGCTCCTGGCCGCTCTCTGCCGCCATCCGAATGCCGGAGCCGTCCTGGTGCTGAGCCTGGGCTGTGAGAATCTCACCCATGAGCAGTTCCTGAAGGAGCTGGGAGAGTATGACACGGACAGAGTGAAGTTTTTGACCTGCCAGGAAGTGGAGGATGAGTTTGAGGCGGGCAGGGAGATCCTGAAGAGCCTCGCCTCCTATGCCGGCCAGTTTCAGCGGGAAGCCATTCCGGTCTCTGATCTTGTGATCGGGATGAAGTGCGGCGGCTCGGACGGCCTTTCCGGCATCACAGCCAACCCGACAGTCGGCCGTTTCTCGGATCTTCTGATCGCCCAGGGCGGCAGCACGGTCCTCACCGAAGTGCCGGAGATGTTCGGCGCGGAGGGCTTTCTGATGGACCGCTGCGAGAGCCAGGAAGTCTTTGAGAAGACGGCCGGCATGCTCAACAATTTCAAGGACTACTTCATCTCCCATCATGAGGTGGTCTATGACAACCCGAGTCCGGGCAATAAGCAGGGCGGCATCACGACACTGGAGGACAAGTCCTGCGGCTGCGTGCAGAAGAGCGGTACGGCTCCGATCGTGGACGAGGTCGGCTATGGCGAGCAGGTGAAGAAGCACGGTCTGAACGTGCTCTATGGACCGGGCAATGATCTGGTCTCAGCGACCGCCCTGACAGCAGCCGGTGCCCACCTGATCCTCTTTACAACTGGGCGTGGAACACCCTTTGGCGCGCCGGCGCCGACAGTCAAGATTGCGACCAACAGCCAACTGGCCAACAAGAAGAAGGGCTGGATTGATTTCAACGCTGGAACCATTGTGGACGGTGAGAGCATCGCGGACTGCGGCAGGAGGCTGTTCGATTTTGTGAAGGAGATCGCCTCCGGGAAGAAGACCAGGTCCGAGGAGAAGGGCTTCCGGGAGATCTCCATCTTCAAAGACGGTGTTGTGCTCTGATCTTTTTTGCCTGAAAGATGAAAATGCCAGGCTGCGTTCAGGGGTCCTTGCACTTTCATGAGGCCTGCCTATAGAGGACTTTGATTCGCTAGCCCTGTCCCATTCACGAAATTGTCTGATCGTGGGGGACAGGGCTATCTGGGCATCCTGAAGATGTGACAGAGATGAAAGGAATGAAAATGAATCAATCAGATGCAAGGATCCGGGACGTTCGGATCTACCATGCGGTCAGCACACTGAGCCGGGCAATCTCGGATTCGACACATCAGCTGAGTGAGATTGCCTTCTATGTCCTGGAGCTGGAGACTTTTGGAGGGAGTGTCGGACAGGGTTACCTTCTTCAGTTTCACTACAGCCCGGAGGCGATCAAAGGAGCGCTTCTGGACCTTCGACGCTTTGTCCTTGAGAGAGACTACCGGGTTTATGAGACACGGGCTCTTCAGGAGGACTATGAGGCGGAGAGCGAGTACTTCGGCATTTCCGGCCTTCAGCGCTGGGCTCTCTCTGTAATGAATGTGGCCATGTGGGATGCCTGGAGCCGGATGAATGATCAGCCAGTCTACCGCATGCTGGGCTCAGGCAGAAAGAGGATCCCGGTCTACGGGAGCGGCGGCTGGATCAGCTACACGGATGAGGAACTGCAGGAGGAGGTGGTGAATTACAAGAAGCGGGGCTTTACCGCGGTGAAGGTCAAGGTTGGAAGTCCGGACATGGAGCGGGACATTCGGAGACTTCACCTGGTCCGGGAGGCAGTCGGCTCCGATGTTAAGATCATGATGGACGCCAATCAGGGCATGGACAGTGCCAGGGCCGTCGAACTGGTAAACTCCGTGTCTGAGATCGGAATCTACTGGTTCGAGGAGCCGGTCAGAAACACGGATTTTGACGGCTATGAGAGCATCCACAGGAAAAGCTCCGTCTCCCTGGCCATGGGAGAGCGGGAGTACAATACTGTGGCCCTCCGGGAACTCATCGGGCGGAAAGCCATTGACCTCTGGCAGCCGGATCTGATCCGCCTGGGCGGGGTGGAGGCCTGGCGGGACAGCGCCGCTCTGGCGGCAGCGTATCATATCCCGACGCTGCCCCACTACTACAAGGACTACGATGTCCCGCTTCTGGCCACCGTCTCCATGCCCTACGGGGCGGAGAGTTTTGACTGGATCGACGATATCATTGATGTGCCCATGACCATCGAGAACGGATATGCCCTGCAGCGGGAGGGGAGCGGCTTTGGCTTTTCCTTCCGGCAGCAGTATCTGACGGAGGTGAAAGGATGAATGCGGCCAGTTACGTCTCTTCCCTCTTTGACCTGACAGGACACACAGGGATCATCACTGGAGCCAGCCGCGGGATTGGGGCTGGGACGGCGGAGGTCCTCGCCCGCGCGGGGGTCCATGTCTACAACTACTCCCGCAGCAAGATGGAAGAGAGCGTGGAGGGGGCAGAGGGCAAAGTCCTGGATCTTCCCGGCGATGTCTGTGACACGGATGCCTTTCAGAAAGCGCTGGAGGAAGTGATCAGTCGGGAGGGGCAGCTGGACTTTCTCATCAACAACGCAGGAATCTCCGGCAAGTATCCGGCCGAAGAGTTTCCGGAAGAGAGACTGGACCGGATTCTTGAAACGGATCTGAAAGCCCCCTTCCTGCTCTCCCGGATGGCGTATCCTTATCTGAAAAAGTCCGCCTACACCGGCAGGATCATCAACATCGCCTCGATGGCTGCCTACATGGGTTTCAGCGGGGTCATGCCCTACAACATGGCCAAGTCCGGCATTCTGGGGCTTACCCGGGGGCTGGCGGAGGAGTGGAAGGAGGACAATGTCCTGGTGAACGCTGTTTCACCGGGCTGGATTCAGACCAGGCTGAATGAGGGCTTCTTCCGGGAGAATCCAGACCGCAAGGCTGCTGCTCTGAGCAAGCCTATGCTCAAACGCTTCGGAGAAAGCCGGGAGATCGGATACATGATCCTCTTCCTCCTCTCCGGGGCTTCCCTCTATATCACAGGGCAGGACTTCGCCGTTGACGGGGGCGCCCGAAGCCACGGCTTCTGAAAGGTATGATTTTCGAAACTGTCCAGTCCGCTTTGCGCACATACTGCGCAAAGCGAGTCAGAACAGATCAGAAGCAAAGGCCGGGCAAACATTGAATGCGGGCGCAGGAGCCTCGGCCCGGCCGAATGCCTGGACAGGAGCCTCAGCCTGGACATCTGATTTTCTTTCAGGACAGAGGCTGAAAAAACAGATCCTTGGGAAAAAAAACGGCTATACATTTGTTTGCACATCTGATATAATAACATAAGCTTTGGTTTTAAGCTCGTGTTTTTCGTGTTTTCCACATGTCTGATGCGTTAAACTTTGGTTTTTCGCATCATACTATACAAATGCTCCCGAAATGAGAGCAGAACATAAGGAGGAATGTTGCAATGAGAAAGAAATTGATGAGCCTGGTACTCACCGCTGCTATGGTTGGCGCAATGTCACTGACCGCCTTCGCAGGCGAGACCGAGATGGAAGTTGCTGTCCCGGATGCTTCCGGTGATCCGGCAGTCACTCTGGTCTTCGCAGAGGTGAACCCGCTTGATACCATCATCGGCCAGTTTGACGCGAAGTTCGCAGAGGAAGTGGAGGCACTTTCCGGCGGATCGATCAAGATCGACATGCAGGATTCAGGCGTTCTCGGCGGCGAGCCGGATTTCCTTGACAACATGACCGGCGGCATCGGCACCATCGATATGTGCCGTACTTCCGTCTCCACCCTGACCGGCTACGGCACCCCGAAGGCAGTTCTTCTCTCCCTTCCGTTTGCGTTCCTGAGCCATGATCACTTCTGGAACTTCGTCGACAGCGATGTCGCGCAGGAGTGCCTGGACGAGGTTTCTGAGACCGGCCTTGGCATCAAGGGAATCTGCTATGCAGAGGAAGGTTTCCGGAACATGTTCTTCAACAAGGAAGTCAATGGCATCGATGATCTGAAGAACCTGAAGATCCGTGTCAACAGCGATCCGACCATGACCGGCCTGATCAGCTCCTTCGGTGCGAACCCGACTGTTGTCTCCTACAACGAGCTTTACTCCTCCCTGCAGACAGGCGTTGTCGACGGCGCTGAGAACCCGCTGAACAACTACCAGGCAAACTCCTTCAACGAGGTTGCTCCTTATGTTCTTCTGACCGGCCATCAGCTTGGGATTTCCGAACTTGTGATCACCGAGCAGTCCTGGGAAAAGCTGACCGAAGCACAGCAGGCCTGCATCTATGCCGCCGCTGAGATCGCTCAGGAATACGACAAGAAGATCGTTGAGGAAGCAGAAGAAACCGCGAAGAAAGAACTCGAGGAGAAGGGTGTTACCTTCGTCGAGATCGATGACAAGACCCCGTATACAGATGCTGTTGCTGACATGATCGCAGACTCCACCAAGGGCTTCGAGGATCAGTGGGCTGCCATCCAGGCCTGCAACGAATAATCCATCTTTCGAAACAAACCCGTGAGCGCGAGAATCTGTGACAGAATCTGCGCGAGCGGGCATATACCGGTGAATCAGCTGGTTAATTGGAATGGTTCCCGGTATAAGCTGATTTCTGAATGGAGATGGCCGGAAGCGGCGTGTTGCTTCCGGCCTTTATACGGAACGGTATATCTGCTGTACCCTTGCCTGTGTAAACTTGCAGAACAATTGGCGCGGGCGGATATTGAAGCCTGATGCTTCCGACTGTCAATGACGATGTTCAGAAAGAACCCGCAGATGGCTTCGCACTGCGCGCTTTCGCCGGCCTTCCCAATACTTGCATTTTCGTGTCACTTCGTGCCGACAGATGCATCTATTGGGGCTTCAAAGTAGCTTCGTCCTCCACTTTCGATGAGATTCATGGATCAGGCGAAGCTGCCTTACTGGAGTCATAAATTTGCATCTTGATATGGAGATTCTGTATGCAGGGAATGAAAAAATTCTATGATGTTTTCTATAACATCGTGATGGTCATCTGCAAATTACTGCTGATCGCAGACATCCTGATCACCTCCTTCGCGATCCTCGGCCGCTATGTGCCTTTCCTTCCGGATCCGACCTGGAGTGAGGAAGTGGTTCTGACGCTGATGTCTTACATGGCGGTTCTGTCCGCTGCGCTCGCGATCCGCAAGAAAGCCCACATCCGCATGACAACCTTTGACCGCTATTTCCCGAAGAAGGCCCTCCAGGTTCTGGACTTTGCCGCTGATCTGGCGGTTACGGCGCTGGCCCTGGTCATGCTGGTGGTTGGCTGGAATTACGCAAACACTGTCGGCGTCAGAGGCTTCTATACAAGCCTGACCTGGCTGAGCAAGAAGTGGATGTACTATCCGATCCCACTGGCTGGCCTGGTCATGATCATCTTTGAGATTGAACAGCTGATTGACGATGTACTCAACCTGAAGGGGAAGGAGGCTGAAGCATGAGCCAGACCACAGCGATTGTAATCCTTCTGGTGGGATTCTTTGTGATGATTCTTCTGCGCTTCCCGATCGCCTACGCGGTCGCGATCGCATCCATTCTCACACTGGTCTATCAGGGCCAGAACCTTGCGCTGGTTCCGCAGCAGATGGTCAAGGGCATCAGCTCCTACAGCCTGATGGCTGTCCCCTTCTTTATCACGATGGGGGTCCTCATGGGAAGCGGTGGGATCTCTGAGAAACTGATCGCCCTGGCGGACTCTCTGGTCGGCTGGATGACCGGCGGCATGGCCATGGTGAACATCGTGGCATCCTTCTTCTTTGGCGGGATCTCCGGTTCCGCGGCAGCCGACACGGCTTCCCTGGGCACCATCCTGATCCCCATGATGGTGGATCAGGGCTATGACGGGGATTTCTCCACCGCTGTAACCATCACCTCCTCCTGCGAGGGACTTCTGGTTCCTCCCAGCCACAACATGGTTATTTACGCGACCACGGCGGGCGGCGTCTCTGTCGGTGCACTGTTCCTCGCCGGCTATCTGCCGGGTGCGATCCTTGCAGTTGCACTGATGATTGGCTCCTATATCATCTCAAAGATGCGCCACTATCCGAAGGGAGAACCCTTCTCCTGGAAACGTTTCCTGAAGCAGATCAGTACCTCCTTCTGGGCATTGGCAGCCATTCTGATCGTCGTTGTCGGCGTTATCGCCGGTGTGTTTACAGCAACAGAGTCCGCGGCCATCGCGGTTATCTACAGCCTGATTGTCAGTGTCTACATCTATAAGGGACTGACCTGGAAGGGCGTCTGGAAGATCCTTTCTGACTGTGTGGACACACTGTCCATCGTCCTGATCCTGATCTCTACCTCCAGCGTGTTCGGCTACTGCCTGACCCTGCTTCATGTACCGAGCCTGGCGGCTGGCTGGATCACCGGGATCTCCAACAATCCGATCATCATTGCCCTTCTCCTGAACCTGATCCTGCTGATTCTTGGCTGCATCATGGATATGGCTCCCATCATCCTGATCGCGACCCCGATTCTGCTTCCGGTCGCCACCTCGATCGGCATCGATCCCATCCAGTTTGGCATCATGATGATTCTGAACTGCGGCATCGGCCTTCTGACACCGCCGGTTGGATCCGTTCTCTTTATCGGATCTGCCATCGCGAAGCTGCCGATGGAGAAGGTTGTCAAGGCAACCCTTCCTTTCTATCTCTGCATGATCGCGGTTCTTATGCTGATCACGTTTGTCCCGTCGGTCAGCCTGATCATCCCGCGTCTCCTGATGGGCTGATTTTGAACGAAAAGCTTTGAGCGATTGACCCGGGAGGAAGGCAGAAGCCAGCCACACCGGCTTTTGCCTTCCTCTCTTTGTCTCTGCGGAGACAGGTCTCGCAATGTATCTGCGGAATATTTTTTGAGATTTTGTAAAGCTTTGTGCATCGTGTAAACAATGTAAAGCTGTATATGAAAGGGCTTTGCTTTCTGAATGGAGCTTCGGCGCTGATCCGTGGAGCTTTCTCTGGCGGCAGGATCTGACAGCGCTTTCGATTGAACTGTCTGTAACTGTCCAGCCCGTTTTGGCCGTTTGTCGCAAAGCGGGGTCCTGCAGTTCAAAAGCAATTGCTTCATGGGGATACATGGGGGATATCTGATGGCTTCCGCAAAAGAAATGATCTTTGTCATTGGCCTCATTCTTTTAGGCTATGTGATTTCCCGCCTTCTGAACTCAAAGGGAAAGGGGGCCGGCGTTCTCCGGACGCTCTTCGGCAGACTTCCCGGGGACGCGCGGCGGGAGACCGGGGAGACTGCAAAAACGGATCCTGAGAGCAAAGCCCCGCTTCAGACAAACGGGAGCAAAAAGGACATCCTGGATCTGGTCTCCATCCTGGCAACCGTCGCGAGGCGGCAGAAGGGGACTTTGATCTATCCGGGGGTACTCATGGACGGGAAGGAGACAAGCTCCCTCATCGGGATTCTTCTGACTCGATCCGGCGTCTACGGCATCAATGCCTTCGGGTTCGGAGGGAGAGTCTTCGGCAATGGGGGCGGCAAAGCCTGGACGCAGGTCATGAATGGAAAGCGCAAGAGCATTCAGAATCCCCTGACAAAGTCAGAACAGCAGAGGGAGATTCTGGAGCGGATTGTCTCCAAAGTCGGCGTGGGCGAGGTTCCGGTGGAGGTCTTTACGGTTTTCACAAGCCCTGGTGTTCAGATCGGCGGGGTGGATGCGGACAAATGCTATACGCCACAGAGCCTTCGGGAGGAGCTTCTGAAGGAGGCGTACGGAAAGGACGGACCCATCCGGGTGAAGGAGACGCAGAAGAAGCTGAAGGCACTATCGCCTCAGGGGAACCCATAAAGGCGTTATGCCAGATCAGGAGGGCACATGATCTACGGCAATGTAAACAGTGAATGGTTTGAGGAACAGAAGAAAGTTCTGCATCCCTATCTCGGAAAGGTGCTGGACTATCTGAAAGAGACCGACCTTGCCTCCCATGAGAGCGGGGTCTTTGATCTGGAGCTTGATGGAGAGTCCCTGGTTCTGCAGGTCCTGGACCTTCAGACTTCCCCGAGGGAGGCACTCAGGCCGGAGATTCATCGGAAAAATGTGGATATCCAGTTTTTGGCCTCCGGCGGTCCCGAATGGGCTGGCTTTGACGCCCTGGGGCGGAGAGAGCGGCCTGTGGACGAGGATCTCCTGGACCGTCCCCGTGATATCCTCTTCTATAAGGATGCGGGAGATGACACGGAAGGCTGTCTTTACATGGAGCCTGGAACTTATGCCATGTACTTCCCCTGGGATGTCCATATCCCCCAGATGGCAAAGGATGGTGTATCCAGAAAAATTCGGAAGATCGTGGTCAAGGTTCCGCTGCGTCTTCTCGCCTGAAGGGGAAAGACGCCGACATCAGAATCACGAAGCAAATGAGTTCCTGCAGGGAGGGAAAAGATGTTAAACGCCAACATCCATCTGATCGAGAAGTATGATTATCTGGAGGAAAAGTTCCGCAAGGCTTACCAATGGCTCCGTGAAAACGACGCCAACAGGCTTGAGCCCGGCAGCTATCCGATTGACGGGGATGATGTCTACGCCAGTGTGCAGGCTTATGAGACACAGCCTTCCTCACAGAGGAATTTTGAGAGTCATGAAAAGTTCTTTGATGTGCAGTACCTCGCATCTGGCATCGAAAAGTTTGGTGTCACAAGTGTGGAAGGACTGAAGGAGAAGGAACGCTTTCCGGAGCGGGATCTGATCTTCTACGAGAACCCGGACCAGGCGGGATGGATCGTGCTCCATCCGGGGGACGCCATCGTCGTCGCGCCTGAGGACGCCCACTGTCCCATGTGCATGGCGGGAGACGCACCGACAGCAGTGCGGAAGGTCGTTGTGAAGGTTCGCGTGTAAATCATAGCACCACATCTACATATATTTTGATTCAGGAAACACACGCATGGTCATATAGAAACTGATATACTGATAAGGATACGGCTGCAGAGAGAGTTGATATATGAACTTCCATGTGTAAAGCTATACATATATGCGCATCCATAAATCTATTTTCAGACAGGAGGAATATGATGGGACCTGTGTATGATCTTGGCAACGGACTGAGACTGATTGACCTTTCCAAACTGGTGGACCCGGCGACGGAGACCAGGCGCTGCAAGCTGGACCGCTTCAACACTGGCGGAGCGATTCCGGATTTCCACACCAACTTTGATATCATGAGCCACCTCGGCACCCACTGCGAGTGCCCCTATCATCACAATGACGAATGGCCGGATGTCACTGCACTCCCGCTGACCACCTTCATGGGGCGCGGTGTCTATGTGGACTTCAAGGAGACCGTCCCGAAGAGAGGGCACATCTCCCCGGCAGATCTGGACCGGGAGGCTTCCATGGTGAAAGAGGGAGATATCGTGATCATCGACTCTTCCTACAAGCTGACCCCGTTCACCAAGGACACCAACACCGACAAGGATCAGAGACTTCTGGTCAACGGCGCCACCGCCGAGTGGTTCCGCGATCACAAGGTCCGCTGCGTCGCTTTCGGCGATGGCGTATCCATCGAGAACTGCAATGAGGATGTCAAGCCCTTCCATGATGTTCTTCTGGCGGAAAACATTGTGTTCCTGGAGGTTGTCAAGAACCTGGACTGCCTGACAAAGCAGACCTTCTTCATGTCCTACTCCCCACTTCCGATCGTTGGGCTGGATTCGAGCCCGGTTCGCTGCTATGCCATTGAAGGCCTGAGCGAATTCTCATAAATGACCGAAGCGCCCCCTCCCGGGAAACGGGAGGGGCTGGATTCCCCGGATCTATACGCGCGGCCAGGGAGATTTGCGCATGTAAAATCTGAGAACATGGTATATGCAGAGGATCTATGGACTTTCCTGCGGCAGATCCTGAGATCTTCTGCTATAAGACCTGGCCTGTACTTCCGGGTAAAACACACAAGGCAGGAGGAAAATATGCGTATTGCGGTTATCGGTGCGGGAGCGATGGGGTCGATTTACGGTGGACGCCTCTCTCTGAACAATGAGGTTACCCTGATTGACACAAACACCCAGGTCGTGGAGCACGTGCAGAAGAACGGTCTCTTGCTGGAAGAGAACGGTGTTGACAACAAGTATACCCCGAACGCGGTGGTGGATTCCAAGGAAATCTCCGGCCATGCGGATCTGATCATCCTCTTCGTGAAGGCCCTGTTCTCGAAGGCGGCTCTCTCCGGAAACAGGAGCCTGATCGGACCGGAAACCTATGTCCTGACTCTTCAGAACGGTTCCGGTCATGAAGACATCCTGGGTGAATTTGTCAGCAAAGATCACATCGTGATCGGCACGACGGAGGACAATGGGGCTGTTCTGGGCATGGGCCATATCCGCCATGGCGGTGTGGGGAACACCAACATCGGGATGCTGGTGGAGGACAAAGACGGGATCCTGCCGAAGATCAAGGAAGCCTTCGACTCCTGCGGATTCCATGTCCGGATCCACGAGAACATCCAGCAGCTGATCTGGAACAAGCTTTTCACAAACGTGACCCTGAGCGCCGTCACGGCGGTGCTTCAGGTGAAGATGGGCTATATCGCTTCGAATGAGTATGCCTGGAAACTGACCCTGGCCCTTCTTCATGAAGCGGTGGAAGTGGCGCATGCCTTAGGGCTTGAAGCGGATGAGGAGAAGCTGGCGGAGGAAGTGCGCCATACTTCAGAGTCCAGCCCACTGGGCGTTACCTCGATCTGCTTTGACATCAGCAAGGGCAGAAAGACCGAGGTCGATACCATCAGCGGCTCTGTTGTCCGCGCTGCGGCAAAGGTCGGGGTTCCGGTCCCGTGTCACACCTTTATCGTCAACATGATTCACGCGATGGAAGGCCGTTCGGCAGAGGAAGCTGTTTCCTGAGCTTCAGAAATAAGACAGACGCCCGGGCGTGTTTCGC
>CADBUA010000370.1 GCA_902797665.1 uncultured Lachnospiraceae bacterium
AGAAGATAATCATGGGAAAGCTTGACGGAAAAGTAGCAATCATCACAGGTTCCACATCCGGTATGGGTCGTGATACAGCCTATCTGTTCGCCGAGGAGGGTGCAAAGGTTGTCGTCACAGGAAGAAATCAGGAGCGCGCCCAGGCTGTCGTTGATAAGATCAAGGCTGACGGCGGGGAAGCCATCTGTGTTCTGGCGGATACCTCCAACCTGGACGCCGCAAAGAAGATCTATGACGAGACGATCAAGGCCTACGGCACGGTTGACATCCTCATCAACAATGCCGGCAAGCTCAGCCTGATGCCGGTCACAGAAGTGACCCTGGAGGAATGGACCGCGACTTTCAATGTAAATGTGACAAGCGCTCTGCTTCTGACCCAGCTCTGCGTGCCGGAACTGAAGAAGAACAAGGGGCACATCGTCAACATCGCATCTGTCGCGGGATGCGCAGCCAAGTGGGGCCCGATTGCCTACAGCACCAGCAAGCACGCGATGGTCGGCATGACCAAGGCCATGGCCCGCGAGCTCGGTCCGGATATCCATGTCAATGGGATCTGCCCGGGTGCGATCAAGACAGCCATGCTGGATGGATCCGGCGCGGATGCGACGATTGAGTTCATGAAGACGACAGCTCCGCTGCAGAGAGTCGGCACTGGACGCGAGATTGCGACCACCTGTCTGTTCTTCTCCACCGATGATTCCGCTTTCATCACCGGACAGCTGCTCCGGGTAGACGGCGGCGTTGACGCCTGATGAAAGGAACGCCTGTCCTGCTGTTCTGGATGCGCACGCCCGGCGCAAGCGGACTGGACAATGAGCAGAAGTTTTCCATCTGAAAAAGCCACGGTCTTCAGTCTGATCGACTGAAGATCGTGGCTTTTCTATCTTCTGCGCCGGCGCAATTCGGCTGACTTGACACCCCTTGGTATTTCATCTGATACCCTAAAGCCTTCATTCTTTCAGGAAAGACTTAATTTTGGCCGATTCTGACACTGGACGGGAGTTCATTAGCTGAGATATACTATATTTTCACACATACAAAGACAAATCATGCCAGAAGCGCCGATCGATTAGACTGAGGACGGATCAAGGAGAGAGACATGGAGGAAGCAAAGCTCGCCCAATCATTGTGGCAGACAGTGGAGGACTTGACGGGGCAGGCCCCCACCCTCGGGGAAAAGCTTCAAAAGTGCGCCGGGATTATCCGGGAGAAAAAGCTTATTCCGGATCCTTTGCTTGAGGAGGCCGTCGCTGCTTTGACCGATTTTCGGGAGAAGCTGATGGCCGGGGAGGACCTCTGCAGGAAGCTGACCCTGGGGAAGATGCCTGAGGCATTTGATCTGGCTTTGGAGGAGAGCCGGAAACTCAAGGAAAAGTATGCGCTCTCTGTCTATCGGGAGGCTTTTGATCGGATTCTCTCCATGACCTCTACTGACGAAGACGCTCTTGAGAAGCTTCAGGGGATTCAGCAGAGCATCCGGGCGATTGACCTTGACGGCTCTACGGAGGAGGACTGCGGGAAGCTGTATTCCGCATACCTGGACTTTGACCGGCTCGTAACAGAACAGGACGATTCCGCCCGAAAGGCTTTCATGCTGTCCCTCATTCAGGCGGATCCATCCTTCTTCGACGCAGCCTACTATGCGATCCGGTACCTACAGATCTACTGCCAGAAGCTTTTGGAGGCCATGAGAAAGGCGGACTACGCCGGCTGCCATGAGCTGGACAGCCCGCCCTACCAATTGAGTGAGGATCAGATCAGGAAGGTCCTGATGAATGCGTCATTTCAGAAGGAAGTTATGGAGAAGTCTGAGATCAGCCTGAGGCTGGGGGATGACAATTATTCCATCATCGCCCTGTTCATGGCCTGGCTCTATCACCAGGACCCGTGGAAGAATTCGTTCAGCGCCAAGGAGATCCAGAGCGTCGGGACCGGGTTCGGCATCCGCAGGATCAGCGCTCTGCCCCTGGAACAGCTGGACGCCCTGATGCAGGAGATGTGCGAACTCAACGTCTTCCGGAAGTCCTCCGAGGGAAGGTACTGCTTTAGCAGCTACAGCTTCTGTCAGAGGATGGGAACGGCGGATGCCGTGGAGGAAAGCATTCTGAATTTCTGAACTGTATCCGTCGGTTTTGCGGACTTTGCGCCGAGTGAGGGAATACAGCGCATGAGGGGATCTGAGTCAAACCTGAGAAATGCTCGGGCAGGATGATATACCCGCGAGCTGAGAATATGCGGCCAAATCGGCGAGAGCGGGCATCTACCGGGGAAACACCTGGCAGATTCGAATGGTTTCCGGTATAGAGGCGCAGCGATCCTCACAGCGGCAGGGAAAGAGAAATACATGTGGAAGAACTGGAAAATCAAGAAGAAACTGACCACCGCTTTCATTGGGGTATCCCTTGGCACTCTCCTTCTGGCCTACCTGGGGATGTTTGCCCTGATGCGGAGCCTGAGGGTTTCCCTGGAGGCTCTGTACACGGAGATCGCGGAAAACGCGGAGGAGGGGACGGAAGATGCCCTTTTGTCTCAGGCGGACAGCGCCATAGACGCGATTGTGTCCGTCCAGACAGAGGCAACGAACAGCAGGCTCATGTCCCTCTCCTCCATTGTGGAGGAGTCCTCGATCTTTCTCGAGGAGCTTTACAGAGGCGAGAGCAGGATCCGGAATGGCTCCTTTGAAGCCCTTCCCTGGGAGGAATCCCCGATGGAGGGGCTTTACGCCAGATATTTGCTGAGTGAAAAGGGGGAGCCAGATCAAAAGGCCATTCAGGAGGAGCTCTCGCTCCTGAAAAATGCCGAGGTCATGTTTTCGCCGATCATGAAGTACAACCTGATCCTTGATGAGATCTACATCGGGACGGAATCCGGGATTTTCTATGATTATGACCGGATGAATGACAGTCTCGAGGGATTTGAGGCGAGAGAACGGCCCTGGTACAAAAACGCCTGCGCAAATCCCGGGAAGGTGATCTGGGAGGAGACCTACATCGACGTCAATGGGCAGGCCTGCATCACAGCCGCGAAAAGCTTCCGGGGGGCAGACGGAGAGATTGCAGGTGTGATTGGGATTGATGTCCGCTTCAATCAGGTGATGGAGCAGATCCTGGCCGATGGGCTGGGAGATACCGGGATCAGCTTCCTGCTCGGGAAGTCTTTGGATCTGATTGTCTACAAGGACTCCTTTGATGACGATTTTGATCCCTCCCCGGAGGCACATTTCGGGGATCCTGCGCTTCTTCGGGCAGGGCTTGAGGACCCTTCCGCGAAAGCCTTTCTGCTGACGCTGGACGAAGAGGATTTCTATATGAAAGGCGCAAAGCTTCCGGAGACCGGCTGGACTTTCTGCACCGGGATCGCAAAAGCGGAGATCCTGAATCCGATTGACCGTGTCAGGGGGGAGACCCAGGGAATCCTTGAGGATGCCGGGGAAAGGATGCTGAAATCCCTGAGAAGGGTTCTTCTGAACATCCTTCTGTCCTTCTTTGTGATCGCTGCTGTTGTCTCCGCCATCGCCGCCAGCCTGGCCAGGTCCCTGACCGCCCCGCTGGCGCGCCTGAAGGAGAAAAGCAGCCTGATCGGAAAAGGGGATTTTGAGACCAAGATCGAGCCGGAAAGTCAGGATGAGATCGGGGAGCTGGCTCTGAAGTTCGGGCAGATGCAGGACAGCCTGAAGTGCTACACGGAGCACCTGGCGGAGGTGTCCGCGGAGAAGGAGCGGATCAGTACGGAGCTGAACATCGCCACCAACATCCAGGCCTCGATGCTGCCCCGGATCTTTCCTCCTTTCCCGGAAATCCCGGAGATTGATATCTTCGCCTCCATGGATCCGGCCAAGGAGGTGGGCGGGGACTTCTATGACTTCTTCATGCTGGGAGAGGATCACCTGGCCATGGTCGTCGCGGATGTCTCGGGCAAGGGGGTGCCCGCGGCCCTCTTCATGGTGATCGGGAAGACCCTGATCAAGGATCGCACCAATCCCGATCAGGACCTTGGCTCTGTGTTTTCGGAGGTGAACGATATTCTCTGCGAGTCCAACTCGGAGGAGCTCTTTATCACAGCCTTCGAGGCCATCCTGAATATCAGGACCGGGGAGGTACGGTATGTGAACGCGGGGCATGAGCACCCCTTCCTCATGGAGAGAAATGAGGAGGGAAGCTATTCCTACACGGAGCTTCGCCCCAAAGCCGGCATGGTTCTGGCTGGCATGGAAGGGATGCGCTACCGCCCGGGCAGCTTCTTCATGAAGCCCGGGGATCGGCTCTTCCAGTACACGGACGGGGTGCCGGAGGCGACAGACGGGAACAATCAGCTCTACGGAATGGAGCGGCTTGAGCGCTTCCTCAACAGCCATACCGACCTCTCGCCCGAAAAGCTCCTCCCGGCGCTGCGGGCGGATATCGACGCTTTTACCGGGGATGCCCCCCAATTTGACGATATCACGATGCTCTGCCTGGAGTTCAGAAAACTGATGTGAAAGGCTGATCCAGCAGAAATCCAGGATAAAAGGTCAGGGGCTGGGGAAGGCCGGATCAGGCAGACGATTCCCTGCGCATCCGGATGCTCAGACTTAGGCTGAGTGATACGCGCGACCAGGAGGAATTGCCTTGTAAGGTCTTCGGCCGCGGGATATGCAGAGGATCTGAAGAACCTCTGCTATAACGAATGGAGGAGGTTCCGTATGTTGAATTTGGCCCCGGACTTCAGCGCCGGGAGGAAGCTCCAGGAGCTTGTGACGGACCTGGAGAAACAGGGCATCACATCGGAAAGCTGCCTGATGAGAGTGAATGCGAGTCTGGAGGAGGGCAGATTTCCGCCGGAGCGTTTGATGACCGAGACCATCTACTGTCTGTCGAAGCTGAAGCAGATGCGGAAAGCAGGGGAGGATCTCTTCTCTCAGATCTCCGACGGGGAGATGCCGGACTCCCTTGAGCATCTGAAGACCCTGCTCCATCAGATGGAGCGCGCGCGCATTCTGGCCTCTTTCCAGGCCGCCTTCGATGGAATCTTACGGATCCGGCTGAATGATCCGGGAGATCTGAGTGATGCGGATGCGCTGGAAAAGCTCCGGGAGATTCAGGAGAAGGTGAAAAAGATCGATCTCATTGGAACGCCAGGAGAAAATGCGGTCTCTTCTGGATCTTGACAGTTCGTTCTTTGACGCTGCCTTCTACGCGGTCCGCGGCAGGTACGTGATCCCGGAGGAGCCCTCGGAAGAGAGCGCGTTGCCTTCGGATCAGATAAGCTCAGGTCAGACAGGCTCAGGGCAGAAAACATCCGGAAAGGCGATAGCCACGGCAGAGATCCCCTCTGAAAAGGCCCCTGTTCCGAAGGAGAGAACGAAGAGCATTGGATCCGGAGAGGCGCGCGCAGCGCTCAGGAAGATCGCCCATCGGAAGGAAAACGAACCGTTTTTCTGGAATCTGAAAAGCGAAGGGGCCCTGGAAAATGGAAGTGGATCTGTGATGCGGTCATTTATGGAGGAGGATAGGATTGCCTATCGCACAGAAGAAGAGGAGCTTCAGATGCTGAAGGCGCGTCCTGGAAACCTGAGCGGGCTCATCTATTCGATGCCCATGTCCCGCTCGGCTCTCAGGATCTCAGCAGGCCTTTCCGACGATGTTCTGGATCAGGAACTGAGGTATCTTTGGGGAGGCGGCTATATTCTGAAGTATATGCTTGCAGGATATTCCGATCTCTATTCAGCCGCGGAAAAGGGAATAGCGTCAGTAGAGGATCCAGCCTGCCCCAGTCTCTTCCCGAGCTGGAAATACAATCCGAATGGGCTGCGTATGACCACTTTATCAAGATGTGAATTTCTGAAGTATCTCCTTTGCGGAAGTATCTCCACGAGGTGCAAGGCAGTGCTGCCCAATTACCTATGCCTGACCGCTCACACCGAGACCTCCTTCATCCATTCCTACAGGAGAGATGCAGCCAGGAGCAGAAGACAGGCTGGCATCCCAGATATCCTCATTTTGGCATCTGTCGTGACGGATCGGTCTCAGGACTATCATGAGTGGCTGACCGCCATCAAAAGCATGCTGCTGCAGAAAGCGCATTATGACGTTTCTGTGGTCCTGGCGCAAAGCCTCTGCGCTCGCCAGGGCTGTGGAAAAGACCTTTCCGAAGGAGTTTGATGCCTCAGATATCTATGATGGGGGTGCAAGAATTAGGTTTTGGTTTCCCCCAAACTTTCCTGGAAATCTATTTATTTTGCAAATGATGTATTTTAGAATTTTCAAAAGACTTGATACGAGATCTTGACCTCTATAGAGGCCAGATTAGATGCTTAATTATATATATTTATCGCCTATCAGCCGCATTTCAACTGATTTTGGGCAGACTTCGCCCCTCGAATCAGATGCCGGCGGTATTTGCTGGCATTCAGACTCATAAATCCGCACCCCGCGTGAA
>CADBUA010000371.1 GCA_902797665.1 uncultured Lachnospiraceae bacterium
AGCAAAAACGAATTCCATGCGCTTCATGGATTCCATGTGTTCTACAGATGGTACAGATTCCTTAGACTTCACAGCACAGGCGCCAGAGATCTTTTGTTCCAATTCCCTGAAAAGCTCTTCCATCCTGCCTTTCCCTGCCATTCCTGTCATAACAAGACTCTCGTCTGCTTTCTCTGCTGTGTTCAGGATGTTTTCTCCAATCAGATCCAGGCTGACTTCTTTTCCAAGAAAAGTGCTATCTCCGCGTTTTCTTCTGAGGTATCTGTCAAGAGGAAGATTCCTCCTGCTTCTGTCAGAGTCCAATGTACCAAGTCTCCTGATATCCGGAAATACCTTGAAAAACCGCGCTGCTGTTGGAATCGTGCTGGATCCGGCATAGCTGAAAAATGTGAGAATGAGAATCAGAAGAAAACCTGAAGCAAATCCCAGAATGAAAGTACGAATCGAAGATAACAAAGCCTCCTTCAGGGACACCGGGCGCCCCGTTCCTGCCTCAGAGGCCGCTTTTATTGCCTCATACTCTGTCTGAAGTTCCTCTTTGCTGCTCATCTCCAGTTTCAGGAGGACATTGTCAAACGTTGTCTGATAAGAGGATAAAGTCGAACCCAGGTTGTAGATTTCATTGTTTTTTGCCGCGATCTGATTTGATACATTGTTGTCAATCGCTGTCGTTTTCTCAGGCTCTTCAAACACTAGTTCGACCTGGGTGCTTATACCCAGATAAGAAAAATCCTTGTTTTGA
Organism: uncultured Lachnospiraceae bacterium; assembly: GCA_902797665.1. Lineage (GTDB taxonomy): Bacteria > Bacillota > Clostridia > Lachnospirales > Lachnospiraceae > Porcincola. The sequence continues at coordinate 743 of CADBUA010000371.1, forward strand.
AGTTCCTCTGTAAGTGCCTGATAACAGGCCTCCGCTGTATCCAAATCAGGTGCGATGATCTTGAATGTGAATAAGGCTGTGATCTTTCCTGTTCCGGGATCTGTCACAGACATTCCGTTCTCTGAAGAGACAAGTTCCTTGATGTAATCTCCAGCCGTGTCAAGAGAGTCGGCAGCGCTTTCAATCCAGGCTCCAGTCAGAACAGTCTTGCTGCAGGCATCCAGAAGGATTCCGACAAAAGCCTCCTGCCCTGGTTCCAGGCGCAGTTCACATTTCTGACGGATCACCTGTTCATTCGCTGGATCGATTTTCGCAAACAGTGAATCGGCCAGATAGACCTGATCCCTATTGATCTGTTCTCTCACACCGTCCATTGCACCGATGACTTCTATCCCGCGCTGAAGATCCGGGCTGATGACAGGAACAGAAGCAGAAGTCTTTATGATCTTCCAAGTCCCATATCCTCCAAAAAGGATCGCACCAGCGATGGACATCAGCAAAAGCAGTCTCCACTTCATGAGAAAGCTGAGAAAAAAATCCGTCAGGTCAATGGTATTCACATTTTGTTTGTATCTCTCAGACATCCGAGCTCCTTCGAACTTCTTTATTCCTTGCCTTATCATGATAATAAAATCATAAGTTTTGCCAGATCTTTTCTATGTTTTGAAAAAAGGGGATACATATCTACTAACAGAAACACAGATCCTCATGTTCGCGAATAGATGTACCTGAATAGATCCCTGTACTGTCCAACGATATGATTCAGCTCATACCTTGAGAAATCCGCATCATAATGGACACGCCCTGTAGGACTTTCCAGGATCCGCTCTGCCCATTCCGCCTCGTTTAAAGGATCCTCCACGTACTCTGCCTGCCCTTGACTCACTTCGTACAGTGCTGTCTTTTTTGTGGTGATCACAGGAATACCTCTCTCCATGGCTTCAAGAACAGGCATCCCAAACCCTTCAAAAAGTGAGGGGAACAGAAATGTCTTGCAATGCTCATAGAGGCAGTCACGTTCCTCATCGGAAACCCTGCCCGTATATATGACTGCTTCTTCCAATGCATGTTCTTTCACATAGGATCTGATCTCATCGCTGCTGTTGTCTGAGATGACACCTGAGATGACCAGTCTGTATCCATGCCCCTGATCCCGCAGGTAGTTCAAAGCTTTCACAAGCGTGATCAGATTTTTATGCTTCATAATCGCGGATACTGTATACAGGTATTCTCTCTCTTCTATACCGTATCGTTCAGACAGCTCTTGGAAATCCACCGGTGATTTTCTGATGATAATCGGGTCATAGATGACCCGGACTCTCTCCTCATCAGCCCGGTAATGCGCAAGAAAATCCTGCCTGACATAGTCTGAGATTACTACAAGAGCAGAAGCTTTTCTGGCGTCGTTTCGCCAGCAAAGATCAAAGAACTTCGCCCGCCCTTTCGAGAAGTTGGCGGGGTAATGGAGGGAAATAAGGTCATGGATCACTGTCACATCCGGAACCATTCGGTTCATCAGAAGCGGTCTCGAGTATACCGGGATATACCAGACAGAGAGCTGATCTCTACGGGCAAGCCTGTTCATGTTCAGATTCTCCCAGACAATGCGTCGAAGCTGACTGCTGCTATCAACCGGACAGACGATCAGGTGAAAGCGGGAATCCTCTGTAAAGCGCTCAAATACATGTGCTGCATCCCTGCATACGTAGAGGTATATCTCCTCATCTTCCACTGGATACTGCCTGAAGCCTTCAAGGATATTGCTGATGTAAGATACAGTGCCTCCCGCGGCAGGTTTCCCATCGGGATTCACCCGGACCCAAAGGAGGTCCACACCGATTCTGAACAGGGACTCTTTCACCTCTTATTTCTCCCTATTTATGGCTTTCATTCCTGACTTCCATTTTTCTTGTTTCGATTATGTTATGCCCTTGCTCTATGTGAATTCTATCATATTTTAATTCCGTTGTATTGTATTATATTTTTGTTCTCTGGACTTTATCATGCTGTTTATTCTGTTTTCAGCCTTTATGATAAATGTTATGATCTCTGATCTTCTCCATTGCTCTCAGTATATTTTTCCTATATGCCTCATACGAACAGTTCTTCAGATAGAAATCCCTGGCATTTGCCTTCATCTTTGGATCGAAGAGATCTCCCCTGAACTTCCAGATTTCCGTAAAGTTCCTCCCGCAGTAGTGTTCCCGGATGATCTCCCCCGCTTCGCCAGGGAGATCATTCAGGATGGGTACCCCCATCTGGAGATAGTCCACGGATTTCATTGTCATTCCAATGGCCACCGTGTGTTTCATAAAATTCAGCCCAAAGTGGCAGGAGCCAAAGATTCTGAGCTTCTGGTCAAAATCATAGACTTCTCCATAGTTCTCCACCCGCGCACCAACCCTCTTCAGACTGTTTTCCAGTTCCATGATCTTTTCGCCGGCGCCAACAATTCTGACCACCACAGGTCTTGTCTGCTGCAGGTACTTGACTGCCTCCGTGATTACGGAGATGTTGGTGATATTGTTCACACTGCCAAGATACCCCAGAATCCATTTGTCCATGCTGTTCTCAAATGCCTTGATGGATTCTTCGATGGCTGCTCCCTGCTCCGGGGTCTCAGGCTGATGGGCCCAATAGATCGTAGTCATATTTTCCGGCTCATCAATGTATTTTCCGATCGCGTCTTGATAAAGCCTGCATTCAGTAAATAAAAGATCTGCATCCTTCAGGAATTTGTTCCTGTAACCTGCCCATATGCTGAAGGGCCATAGTTTCGGGATCCTCATTGGGAATGATTCGGGCCAGAGATCAATCACATCCATCAGGATGCGTACATCGGGATGGCGTTTTTTATAAGCTCTCGCAATCCCCGCCTGACTGTTTGGTGGAAGAATGAGATAGAGGAGATCACATTCAAGGGCTTCTATCCTTTTCAGGGCATCCCTGGAGAATTCCAGATGGGATCTCACCCTGTCAATCGAGATGTTTTTGCGGTATGGACGGGTCTCAAGAAAGACCGTGTTTTCATCCATGCAGGTGCGCTTTTTCTTGGCGATGTGGTCATAATCAGATCCCACGATAAACAGCTCAGCCCCCACACCTTCCATAACGGATCGAAAGAGTTTTACACGGTACTCATAAGTAGAGGAGGAATTGACGGCAATGATCTTTTTCCCCCTCCAGGCAGATGGATCCGTGGATGCCTTCTTCATCGCTTTTTCTTTCTCTGCCTCCAGATTTCTATTGGCCTGATCTCGGAGAATCTCCTGGCGTTTCGTCTCAAGCTCATCCATGTCCCGATCGCCATCGGTAGACTCCCGGCTTAGTACCGCTCGGATTGTCATGAAGATCAGTTTCAGGTCCAACATGATGGAGTAGTTTTCGATATAGATCAGATCCAGCCGGAGCTTATCATAGGAATTCGTATTATACTTCCCGTAGATTTGGGCATATCCGACAAGACCCGCCTTTACCTTCAGCCTGTCAGGATAATCCATGACTTCCATGGTCCGAAGCTGCATGTCATTGGCATGCTCTGCCCTGGGCCCAACCCATGACATCTCCCCCCTGGCAATGTTGATGATCTGAGGTAGTTCATCAATACGGAAACGCCGAATCACACGGCCGACCCGGGTAATCCGGGAATCATTGTCAACAGCTCTGCAGAAAGACTCATTCTGTTCGGAATGCACCTTCATGCTGCGAAACTTGATGATTCGGAAGACTCTCCCATCTCTGGTCACACGGTACTGTCTGTAAAATACCGGGCCATGGTCATCCAGTCTGATTGCTGCAGCTACAATGATGAAAATGATCAAAAAGGGAACAAACGCGATGAAGCATAATGCCAGATCGAACGCCCGTTTTATGAACTCCTGATCCATGGACAGCCCACGCCCTTTCACCTTCATCAGAGGGGTATCAAAGAGAGTAATATCCGGAGCTCCTTTGATGATAATGTCCGAGATCTTCGGAGATACATAGGTTGTGATGGCATGGCTGTAGCAGTACTTCAGGATATCGTTTCTTTCAGTCCCAGGGATATCAATCAAAATCACAGAATCATGGCGAGCCATCGCCTCTTCCAGTGCCAGCCTTCCTGCTGTCCAGGGAATAATCTCTGTGACTGTGTAGCGGTCCTGCCTGCTTTCAAGCTTGGGTTTTAGGTCCAGGGACTCCTCTGCCCCATAGATGAGGAGCATGTTATGAGGAGCATAGCCCTTACTGTCAATCGCAGTGAAAATCAGAGCACAGAGAATACACACCACGATATCCATTCCGGAGAGGCCCAGCATAGGAAGCGGAGAAACCATATAGTTGGCAATGAGACAGACTTCCCAATAGGTCATGAAATTGACCACCGACATGGCTGCGATGGAAGAGATCACCGTCTCTGGAACCTTTAAGTGGCCGAATTCCAATGCCTCACACATCTTCAGCAGAATGTATGACAGCATGAAATAAACACCCATCAGAACATACTTCCCTCGTCCAAGCAGCTGTCTGAAGTACTCATATCGGTAACAGTTATGCCAGATCAGGTAGAACAGAACCGTAAGAATCAAGATCTCTATAACGGCCTCCAGGCGGCGCACCATAACCTTCAGGTCTTCCCTCCTGCTACTGTCTGCCGTCGTCACGATGCACCTCCATCACAAACAGATCCTGTGATCTACACAGTCCATAGGTTTATCCTGCATTTTGTGATCTGTATATATTTCTATACTGTTGTCTTTCGTGTTGCTTTAACCGCTTTACCAGCTGAATGTATATTCCAGTTCTTATTATTAAACGATTATATTTTTGGTATTGTTGCAACTAATATATATCGCTGTTATTGTTGCTGTTACTGTTACTGTTACTATGATTATAACTATAACTATAACTATACCATGCCCATAACTATAGCTGTAGTTGTAGCTGTGTCTATAAGATTAAATATACAGATGCATACAGTAGCAGTTTTGATTACGAATAGCTGCATTTGTGTTTTTGATTATTCTTATCCACGATGTGCTCCTTCGAATCTCGTATCCCAAAAACAGATCAGGCAAATTCAATTGTCTGTTTTCGGCATGGAATACTCGATCTCAATACTCTCCACCGTCACACCGGGTACCCAGGTGTAAACCTGAGTCTGAAATCCCTCACAGGCTTCCGTTAGATTGAGATGATAGGTCACACAAGCGGTCCCCTGGTGGAAATCTCGCATCGTGTTATGAAGATTCATGTTTGAGCTTGAAAGCTCAGTAAATCCGATCACAATGTCATCCGGATACTCTGTATTGCTCAGAAGAATCGAGATTGTGTACTCCCCCGGAGAAAGCGTTATGCCCGGGCCAAACAGAGCATATCCCGGGTCTTTTCCTGAGGTATGGACCGCATTCTCATTTTCATCCATATACTCAGAGAGAAATCCTGGCTCAATATGCTTTCTCCCCGGATCCAGGGTAAAGATCAATCGGCCAGAAGAAAATGCTGGATTTGATAAAGCTTCCGGGGTATACAGTATTGGCAGAATATTCGGATCCTTCAGCTGATACACTCGATACCAGTTTCCCTCCCCAAGGTCTGTTTCCATGACCCTCTCAGGGTCCGGATAGCAGGAGCTGTCCAGCGGAACGACCAGGTACTCTACTGATTGAATTGGGTAAAATCTTTCGGCGAAATCCCCTCTCCAGACGGGAAGCGCTGTCTCCTCCAGATCAATTTCCATCGATCCTTCTGCCTGCCCCTGTTGCATTCTATAAAGATCATTCAAGGTCACCCGCAGTGTGTTTTCATGATTCAGGAAAGTATCAGAGAGTTTGGAGGAGAACGTCACTTTTGAATTGGCTGCAATCGTCCCGGTTTCCAGAATCAGAAATGTCGATTCAGGATTTTGCCTGACAAAGTCATCAATCTTCAGGACTTCTTCCGCATCTGCTTCTGAAAGCTCGTATTCTCCTCTTAGGCGGTCTGTAATCACAGCATTGTTGTAAATCTGGAGTCCGCCCCATACCACAAAAAAGACAATGAGGAAGGCCTTTCTACTGGCATAAAGAAGCGCAGTCAGAATGAACACGGCAGAAATGAAAGCAGCCCCATAATATAGTCTCAGACTGCTCCAGTTCTCTGCCCAGCAGAGCATCGTGTAATCCACGGATGCGGGAGGCAGTCCCAGATCGGTCAGTTCTACGCCATAATAACGTAGTGCAATCGTGAAACATATGATGAAAAAGCCTACCCAGCCAACCAGTTCCCAGAGACCGGATCTTTGTTTTCTCAGTCTATGATTCGTCTGAACTCTGTCAGTTTTTCTGCTATATACCTCCCGCAATGGTCTACCCTGGGGGATAGCTTTCTCTCCGCTATTCTTTACCGCATCTTTCTGAAGACTATTCTTCCCTGTATACTTATCTTCAGACTGCATCGATGCAAAAAAAAGGATAAAATACGGGATCCAGAACATGCAGACATATCGAAGACAGGCAGTCCGCACATTTTTGGTTATGCTTGCGTAGGTCACCCCAAAGTTAAAAGCCAGGAGGCACCCTGTAAGATAGAGTAAAAAATACTTTGCCTTACTGGACAGCCTGTCAAAGCAGATCAAAGGCAGCGCAATTGGAAAAACTCCAACCGCCACCAGATCAGATAAGAGGTTATAAATATACTCTTTTGTAAATGCAGTTTTATTTATTATTAGTTCGCTCATCGCGATTGAAATATATCTTCGAACTGATAATGATAAACTACTGTTTCCTCCTAAAAGATACCAGATTCCCGCTATTACGACTATAAAAATAGACAGGAGCAATAAATGAAATCTCCTGTTCTGTATGCTCTGGACAATCCACTTGATCAGCACTGCCAAAACAAGTACTACGCCATAAATTACCCCAGCTTTCTTTGTATAACAGGCTGCGATCCAGAATAGTCCAAAACCTACCAGTGATCCGATTTGTTTCCTTCTTGTCTGTGCTTCCCAGTCCAAAACTCTTCTCCCGAAGTAAAGCACCCATAGAGAAAGTGTAAGAAATAGCGAATCGCACATGAATGTGATATTCATGGCCTGATCAGGAAGCAGCGCATAAATCACAGCACAAGCCAAGGCTGTTTTCTTATCTGCAAGCAGTTCTTTAGCCAGTAAATAGGCCGGAAAAACTCCTGATGACAAACATAGTGTATTGATCAAATCGATCAGTTGAAACTGGAGAGATCTATTATAAGTCAGAAAAGCCGGGGAAATCAGAAGGCTATATAAGACTCTCTCATAATGGGAGACCCCATAATAGATGACAGGAAATCCCTTCCCTCTGGCAAGGCTCTCGGCCATCGTATAGTAGAGCCACTCATCCTCGTAGGTCTGAGCATGCTTCATAAATGCGGCAAGGGGGAAGCGGATCAGGAGGATAGACAGAAAAACGAGAACGATCCAGATCCATGTCCTATTTTTATGTATCGATCCAAATTTATTCGTTCTATATTCATTAAAATCCATTAAGATAGTATTCCTTGTCTGCATGGCGGGTTTTTATATTTGTCTTGATCCACACATTTGGCAGGATTTGTACAAGAATATTTTGTTATCTGCTCATTCTTGCGTCTATATCTATACCTATACCTATGCCTATACTCATGACAATATATATTTATGCCTATATATATTTATGCCTGTATCTATGTTTTTCTGTGTCCCTGCCCATTTTTCAGTATTAAGAAATCGTATCGTTTGAATGATCAATGATATATCAGATCACACCTATTTAAAAGACCGAAATAGTGTGCAAAAACTATCCACTATTTCGGTCTTCTAATACAGATTTTCAGGAACATAGCAGTAAGAGGATGCCTGCTTATTTCCTATCTCTTATTTCCAATTTCAATTTTCCTATTTCCTATTTCTATTTCTTATTTTTCAATCTTCCGCTTGCCTGTGATACATGTGGTGAATCCTCAATGCTGTAGGTCACCGTCTTTCCATGACAGCAGCATCCAGAATGATCAGATATCTCTCGTTTTACCATTCCCGCTCAATGCAGCATATGAACAGTCTCCCCAAGCAAAATCCATTGACGCAGAAAGCCGCTGCCAATGGCGAACGTGATCCCTGGCATTACATCGTCCATCTCTTTTGGAGGACATATAGATCAAAAATCAAGTCTGAAATGAGTGTTTTCTCATTTGGGCATAGCTCACCCATTGAACGATAGAAATCCGATATTCCTACCGTCCCTCTTCCTCCCATATGCCTGCCAGGCTGCTCTATAAAGGATCATAAAGTTCTCTTTCGTACAAAGGAACTTCCTGTTATTATCAACAGCATCTCCTGATCCTTTGGTGTTTTCTCTACACCCATGCACTAAGCTTCGATAAAACAGTTCCTGCTTTTGTCAAAATCTCCAGCCAGGAAAACTCTTCCCTGATAAAACGGAAGATCCCACCAAGGACTCGTTCTCCAGGCCGTCGCTTTTTCTCTTAAAAAAACCATCCTCAAGTTAAAAGCACACCTACATATTTTATCCTAGCACAAAAAAAGCCTAGTTACCAATTGTGACAGTATCCAGGCTTCTAAATGGAATCATGTTGACAGAATTGATCGCAGAATGGAGCTATCTCATAGAGGTGTATCTCCATTCGCTCAGCGAATTCATATTGTTAAGGTATTCGTGAATGCTTTATTCACTATGTTATTCTGTTTTTTATATTTAATTCAAGTGTTTCATTTGATTTTCTATACTGTTCTTTCATTGCCATCATTTATGCTAAAAAACCTTTAAAGTTTATATCTCAGACATCTCTCATACGAGTGAGATCTCAGAGACAACTCATGGCGGCGGATTCATCAATCAATCGTTCACCGCTCCCGCGGCTTCCGCCTCGTATCCCACATCCGGCTTCAGGCCATTCTAACCGTCATAGCGCTTAGCGCC
>CADBUA010000372.1 GCA_902797665.1 uncultured Lachnospiraceae bacterium
AAATGACGGATATGTTTTTGAAAGGAGCAATGTCATAAGATAAGATGGGATAAGATAGAATAAGATAGAATAGATTAGATTAGAACATAACAAAACGAAACAAAATAGAATATTCTATTCTAATATTTTATAATAGTTTATTTATAGCTTATTTCCGTTTTAAAATCGCATAGAATATTTTAACATGCACTATATTCGCTGTGCAAACATCATATTGCAGTTTTCTGAATATTTTTTGGATATTCTTTTGAACATTTTTTGGGTATTCTTTTGAACATTTTTTGGATGTTCTTTTGAATACTTTTTGGATATTCCTTTGAATATTTTTTGCCTTTTTGTTTAGTCTACCACAAAAAGCCTGAAAATATTCTCAAAAACAGCAGTCGTGAAGCTGCTCGTTATGAGTATCTTCACGACTGCTTTTCTATAGCAAAAGCATCAGCCTCTGCCGGGAATCATCCTGGCTTATGCCCGCTCTCGCCATGTTTCATAAAACAGCGCGGGCGGGTATATTGTTCCCCTTATTTCAGCTTCAGGCCGTCTTTGAACGCTTCGCCGACTCTGCCGCCGACCTTGTAATAGCCGTGGGTATAGGGGTCGAAGGCAATCGCCTCAAGGGAGTCGATGTCAATCTTCCCCTCCTTCAGAATCGCCTCCTCGACAGAGGTTCTCACGACCTTTCCGATCACGCCAAGTCCGGTCTCATCGCTCTGGTATTCGACAAACGCACACTCAATGGCGACCGGCAGCTCATTGATGATCGGGGCGTCCACGAGCTCAGACTTTACAAAGGTCATGCCGGACTTTTCAAATTTCTTCGGCTCTTTGTTTCCGCTGACCATGCCAAACCAGTCCGCCTCCACAACGTGCTTCGCATCAGCCAGATGAATGACAAACCCCTTCCGCGCCTTGATATTCTGTACAGTGCGATGGGTCTCCGTCAGGTTCAGCGCCACCAGATCCCGGTCGAGCATGGTTCCCCAGGCGGCGTTCATGACATCCACGCTCCCGTCTTCATTAAAGGTGGAAATGAGAAGGACGGGCATCGGGAAAATGGCTTCTGTGGTCTTGATCTGCTGCTTCATGCTTTGCTTCCTCCTGCTTCATTTTCATTGAATTCACTTGTCAGGCATGAATTTATATTGCGTTTTCACTCGAATTACGGTATCATAAAATTTCTATAATATCAAGCAGCTACATTTATTCAGAATACTTACATAGAGATACGTATGCATAAGTAAACGATCCGTGAAGCGGATTTCCATGAAACTGGAGGAACTGTCCAGTCCGCTTTGCCTCTTGTCGCCAGGGAAGGCAGTACAGTTTCAGAGCAAAGGCCTGACGCACTTTCAATCCGGGCGCAGAAGCCTAAGCCCGGACGAATGCCTGAAGGTGCCTGCGACTGGACAGCTTTGAACAGGATATCACTGCCAGGATATCGCTGCACACTGTCTCTCATTTCCTGTTAATACAAGCCCATCATTCTATACTGCCTGAAGAAGCTGAAAGCGAACGAGCTGATCATCCGCAGCGACTGCATCGCTGCAAGTTTTTTCTTTTCATTTTCATTCTCCTCCCCCTGTGCTATAATTTCATCATGAAAACAAAAGTGAATGCTGTCCAACAATGGAATATCGCAGCGGTGATTTCCGGCCTCCGATATGACAGCCAGGAGAAGGCTCTCAGCGGGATTCTGGAGGAGGCGCTCCTTCATGGAGACCGGCTCACCGTGTTCGCCTGTGATGCCTGGCAGTATGCCCAGGCTGAGTACCGGGAAGGGGAGGTCAACCTCTACCGGCTGATCAATTATGGCTCCTTTGACGGGGCCATCTTCCGCGGGGATACCTACCACTACGCGGGTGTGGAGGATATCGCTGCCAGAAACTTTGAAAAGTACCATGTCCCCTGCGTCGCCCTGAGCCGAAGAATCCAGGGAATGTCCTATGTCTGCAATGACAACTTTACCGCCATGGCGGAACTGACGGAGCATATGGTCACCGTCCATGGAGCGAAGAAAGTCGGCATCATCACAGGGCCTCTGAATAACCGGGACTCCGAAGAGCGCACAGAGACCATCCTGAAGGTGCTGAAGGCTTATGGAATCTCTGTTCCCTCCTCCTATATCACCCCAGGCGACTGGCAGGGGGACTACAGCGGCGTCAGTGCCGGCAGCGTGGTCCGACAGTGGATCGCGGCAGAGAAAAAGGAGCACGGTGAATGCTGGAAGCAGTTCTTCCCGGACACGCTGATCTGTGAGAACGATGAGATGGCCATCGGTGCCATCGGGATCCTCCGCCAGGAAGGCCTGTCTGTTCCGCAGGATGTGCGGGTTGTCGGCTATGACAACAGCATGGAGGGAGAAGCCTTCGAGCCGGGCATCAGTACCATCAACCAGGATGACGTGGAGCTCGGCCGGATTGCAATGAAGGAGCTCCGCCGGCGCATGGAGACGGGAGCAGCCCCCACTTCCCTCACTTCCCCTTGCAGGACCATTATCCGCGGCAGCTGCGGCTGCCCCGAGTATTCCCTGTCCGTGAAGCAGGAAGTCAGCCGCCTCAAGTACCTCTACTCCGAGAGCCACGTGGACAACATGTCCTTCTCGGGGAACCTCAATGCCCTGACCATCGACTTCTCCACGGCCTTTTCCTACAGGGATCTGTACGAAAAAGTGGAAAAAACGGTAAAGGTTATGGGGATCGACACCTTCGCTCTCTGCGTCTGTAAATCCTCCTTCCGGGATGTCCAGGGCTTCGGGGACAAGAACTCCGATGAGAAGCGGGAGATCTACGAATACGGCAGCATCATGACTGTTCCGGTATCCCTCGTCCAGGGAAAGCCCGTCCGCTGCTCCGACTTTCAGACGAAGGAGCTGATCCCGGCCGCGCTCTCAGCGTGTGGAACTGATTTTTTCCTTGTGATTCCGCTTCACTACCAGAAACTCTGCTATGGATATGCCCTGGTGGGCTTGAACAAGAAGATTCTGACCGACAAACTGATCGGGCTGATGGTCCAGCACATCGCCATCTCCATGGAGAATATCCGCAAGCAGAAAGAGCTTTCGGACATGGTCACGATGTTAAACCAGCTCTACATCTATGACTCTCTGACAGGTATCATGAATCGGTCCGGCTTCGAACAGAAAGCACGCGATATCCTCTCCAGTGAAACAGCCCGCAAAAAGAGCACAGCGATCCTCTTTGCGGACATGGACAACCTGAAGTATGTGAACGACAGCTACGGGCATGACCTGGGGGATCAGTACATCCGGGATGTGGCCCGCATCCTCTCGCAGAACCTCCGGGGATCTGACGCCCTGATGCGTTATGGGGGAGATGAGTTCGTCGCCCTCTGTCCAGGCATGACGGAAGAGGAAGCCCGAAAGAAGACAGAGACTTTGAGCAGCCTGATCGAGAACCATACGCTGAAAAGGGCTGCGGATGACATGCTGGCCTTCTCCTACGGGCTCAGCATCGGCTACATCATCATCAGTCCGGAGGAGATTGCGGCTGGGATCGATCTGGATCTCAAGATCGAGGAGGCCGACCGGGAGATGTACAAGAAAAAGCATCTCCACAGAGCCAGGTTCGCTCCCTACGATGATCTCCGCGCGAGAGGCGGGCAGAATCTGAGAAGGGACGATCTGCCTCAAAGGCGCTGGGATGATCCCGGGCAAGGGGATGGAGGCCGAAAGAAGCAGGACAGCTGATCGCGGAAGCCATCCGGATTTGCCACTTGTCTCCAAAGTCGCAGCTCTTCAGTCCGCTTTTCTCACTTTTCTCTGATTGCGCATACGGGACAAAAAGCCCGGGCGGGCACACATTTCAGGCAGGAGCCTGCACCCGCCCCGTCCCTTCAGGCGTCTGTGACAGACAAGTCCGAAAAATTGCACAAATCACGCCGGGCAGCTTTACCCTGGCTGCCCGGCGCTTTTGTGCTGTTTGCGCTTTTATTCTTTTTTATTCTTTATGCTGCTTGTTCTTTTGTGCTATTTATATTCTATTGTTTTTATCTTGCTGTTTTGTTCTATTGTTTCAATTTCCAATCCTATTGTTTTTCTTTGCCTTCCGGGAAGCTTCTCATTCTTTCCAGGAGGTCCTTTCCGGCAGCTCTGCGCTCTTCCCGTTCTCTCTTCCACCCTGCTTCAGTCCGCTGCAATCCCGTAAACGCTCCGGACGGTGAGTTGATTCAGCCACATCTCCAGTTCTCCTTCCTTCGGGCCGCCCCGAAGGATCCGGAAAGTCCGCTCTCCCTTCTCCAGATCGACAAAGTTGTCATCAAGAAGGAGCTCTCCATCCTGAGACTCCACAGCGACGCTCCTGGCATAATTTTCCGCGCGCACGGTGATGCTTTCTCCATCCGAACTGACTGACAGAGACGGATTCCGGAAATGATAGTGCTTGGGCGCGCAGAAAAGGCAGGTCCCGGAGGAGACGATCTCCCCCTTCAGCTCAAGCTCATAGAGGAGATGGACATCCTGAGAAGACTCATCTGAGAAGTCCAGCCTGTCCAGCCAGATGCCATCATAAGCCGGAACTGTGACTTTGCTCTCCCCCTCCTTCAGGATGCTGCTGTCCGGATTTCTCAGGGACCAGCGGACGAGAGCAGAAACCGGCTCCCCGGTCTCATTGGCCACATGAAGGCTGGCGGAGAGTTCGATCTCCCTGGGTTCACTGTTTACATTCGGCTTCTGGTCGATCTCTCCCTTCTCTTCGCAGGAGAGCATTACCGGAGCGAACATGCGCTTCTCTGCGTAAGCCAGGGCCTTCCAGCGGCCATAGTAGTCGATGGAAGCCCAGGAAGCCACAGGCCAGATGTCATTGAGCTGCCAGACCACAGTTCCCATACACCTTCCGCGGAACCTCCTGAAATGCTCCACCCCGTAACGGATGGCATCCGCCTGAAGAAGCTGAGAGGTGTAAAGAAGTTCCCCAAAGTTCTTCGGGTAGAGGTAGGTCGCAGAGAGGTAATTCAGGATCTTCCCGTTGGCGGCGGCGTTTCTCTGATGCATCTCCATCACCCGGGAAAAGATGTTCTGGTCTGCCTTTTCGGTGAAGGCATCCACCGTCGCCTGGCAGGGGAAGCTCTGGAAGCCGAACTCTGAGAGGAACCTGTAGTGATGGCTCCGATAGGCGGTGAAGGGCTCATTGCCATGCCAGACGCCCCAGTAGTGGACATCGCCGACGTTCTCCGCCATGGGATGGTCAAAGTTTCCGCCTGAAGACGGGGAGCTGGGCCAGTAAAAGGCATCCGGAGCCTCCTCCTTCACGATGCGCGGGAAGAGATGCTCGTACATCCGGATATAGTCGAAGATCAGCTTTCTCGAGCTGCCCCGCGCCCAGTCAAAGATCTGGGTCTCGTTCTCATTGTTGCCGGAGATAACCCCGATACTGGGATGATTGCGGATTCTGCGGAGGTTCTCCCGGACTTCGATCTCAATGTCCGCCTCAAACTCCTCCGTCAGGTCGTAGGCCGCGCAGGCGAACATCATGTCCTCCCAGACCAGAAGGCCCAGCTCATCACAGAGATCAAAGAAATAGTCCGCCGGGTAGAAGCCACCGCCCCAGACCCGGATGCAGTTCATGTTGGAGAGCACCGCGTCAGAGAGAAGGCGGGCTGTCCGTTCCCGGTTCATGCGGGTGATCAGATTGTCTTCGGGGATGTAGTCAGCACCCATCGCAAAGATTTCAAGTCCATTCACCTCGAAGGCGAAGTTTCTGCCGGGGATGTCATCCTTCTTCTGCCCCTCCATGTGCTCATCAAAGACCTGGCCGGCTCCAAAGCCCTCTTCCGGTCTCGGGTCGGTGTTCACCGTTGCGGTCCGAAGGCCAGCCCGCGCGCTGTAGCGGTCAAGCTCCAGCCCGGTCTCTTTGTCCCGGAGGATGACATCCAGCGGATAGAGGGGCTGATCCCCGTAGCCGTTGGGCCACCAGAGTCTGGGATTGTCAATGTCGACAGCGACTGTCAGAAGGCTGTGATTCTCCGCCTTTCCGGAAAGTCTCCCGGAGGCGTCCTCGCCCTCCGAGAGGGCCGCGCTCTCCGCCTGGTAGGTCTTCTCCCCATCCGGTGTCTTTACGGAAAGCTCAGCATAGACAGATCTGTCAAAGGCTGTAGGCTCCGTCCAGTTCACCTCAATCCGTGCATTCAGTCTGACGGAGGAGACCAGGTTTCCGTGGACAGTCTTCCCGCTGATGCTGTGTTCCTGTGTCAGAAGAACAGCAGAGATCCGGGCTTTGTTTACGGCAAGGATGGAGACGTCCCGAAAGAGTCCGGCATCAGGAAGGCGCGGGCCCCAGTCCCAGCCAAACATGCAGTGGGCCTTGCGGAGATGCGGGAAGCCCTCCATGGCGTCGGATGATCCCCGCACATAAGACTTTTTCTGCTCCTCCCGAATATATTTCACCGGAGAGTAGAGTTTTACAGAAAGTAACAGCTCTTCCTTTTCCTTCGCAAAGGAGGTGATATCAAACTCCCAGGTTCTGTGCATGTTTTTGGTGCTGCCAAGGAGCACCCCGTCCAGAAATACATCTCCCAGGGTGTCAATCCCCTCAAAGCGGAGGATGCAGCGTTCCGCGCTCCTCTCCTCCTCCGAGAGGGTGATCGTGGTCTCATAGCGGAAATCGTTGTCCATCAGTTTCAACGCGTCCAGCTCGTTGATCCGGTAGAAAGGATCCGGCATCAGCCCTTGATCGAGAAGGGTGCTATAGACGCTTGACGGGACAGATGTCTCAATCGCCTTTTCCGGAATCCCGAAAACATTTTCCCCGCAAACATAGAGGTTCCAGCCCTCTTTCAGTTCTCTTTTCTGCATAGTATTCCTCTGTGACTGTCTTTGCCATTTCTGGCTCTTATTGCTGCCTGGCTTTGACACCGCGTCTAAATTCGCGAGCCGGAGAATCTGCCAGGTGTCGTCTCTGGCCGTGCCATATGCAGAGGCACTGAAGATTCGCCTGCGGCAAATCTTAAGAGCCACTGACAGATCTTCCTGTTCAGTCTGCCCATCACAGCCTGTGCCAGGTCTTTCCTTTTGCCCTGTATTAGCGCGTTTCTGCAGTAAGTGCGCTGAACGCGCTTTGCAGCTGATCCAGTTTACAGATTTGCGACAGAACCCGGAGGCGCAAAGCGCCTCCGGGTTTGCCAGGGATCAGATTGCATCCAGGTCCCAGGGCTCGTAAATCTTCGGAACGTCTGAAATCAGGCGTTTCGTATAGTCCTGTGTCGGCCGCAGGATCACATCGTCCGGCTTCCCAGATTCCACAAACTTCCCATGCTCCATGATGTAGACCTTGTCCGAGATATAGTAGGCAAGGCCGATGTCATGGGTGATGAAGATAACCGTCATCTTCGTCTCATCCCGAAGCTTCAGAAGCATGTCCAGAATCGTCGCTCTCGAACAGGCGTCAATCATGGAGGTCGGCTCGTCCGCCATCAGGATCTTGGGCTTCAGAAGGAAAATGCGCGCGATCATCAGACGCTGCATCTGCCCGCCGGAAAGCTCAAAAGGATACTTGTTGGTGAGCTCTGCGTACTTCAGGTTGACGAAGGAGCAGGCCTCCGTCATCATATCAACCTTCTGCGCATTGCTCGCACTCCTGAAGCCTCTCATGTTCAGGCAGTCGAGCAGAACCGAGTCTATCTTATGGAAGATGTTGTAGGAGGCAAAGGGATCCTGGAAGATCGGCTGAATATTTTTCCAGTATTCCTGCTTCTTCCTGCGGCTGCTGATATCCCTGGGCTTCCCCTGGAAGTAGAGCTGCCCGTCGGTCACTGAGATCAGGCCGAGCAGCATCTTGGAGAGCGTTGTCTTGCCGCTCCCGGATTCCCCGACGATGGAGACAATCTCCCCCTCGTTGAAGTCAAAATCGACATGGTCCACAGCCGTCATCTGGGCCTTCCCGATGCCGAACACCTTTGTGATGCCCCGCCCGCTGAGGCAGGATCTGTTACTGATCGGCGATGAGCTCGTCGATACCGGCGGGTTTTTCCCCGCTCCTCCGACCTGTGCCATCTGAATACACCTCCCTCAGTTTTTTGACCGAAAACAGACAACGATACTCGCGGTTGCCGGAAAATGTCTTCATCTCCGGAGCCAGTGACCTGCAGGTCGGCACCGCGTAGGGGCACCGATCCGCGAAGCGGCAGCCTTCCGGCGGGTGCTTCAGGTTCGGCGGCGTTCCAGGGATCGCCGTCAGCTTGACTTCTCTCGTGCCCGCCTCAGGAACCAGGATCGAACCCATAAGGCCCTTCGCGTACGGATGTACCGGGTCAAAGACCATCTCATTGGCCGTACCCTGCTCCACAAACTGTCCCGCGTACATGACTGCGATGTCGTCGGTCACGTTGTACAGAAGGGGCAGCTCATGGGTGATGAAGATCATGGACTTAATGTAGCCCTTCTGCATCAGCTGCCGCATCATGCGGATGACCAGCTTCTGCGAAGAGACATCCAGCGCGGAGGAGGGCTCATCGGCGATCAGCACTTTCGGCGACAGGATTGTGGAGATTGCGATAACCGTCCTCTGCTTCATGCCGCCGGAGAGCTCCACCGCGTGTTTGTCCAGCACCTCTGGTGGAAGGCCCAGTTCATTGAAACGCGCCTCCGCCATCTCGCGGATCTCGCTCTTCTTCATCTTGCTGCCATGGGCATACATGACGTCGTTGACAAAGTCGTTGATTTTCATGGTCGGGTTCAGCGCATTCATGGCCGCCTGCGGAATGTAGGCGATTTCCTGCCCCAGAACCTTCCTCCGGACTTCGTCCGGCTTCATCCCGGCGATGTTCACGCCATCCACAATGATATCGCCGCTCAGGTAGTGCAGCGGAGCAAAATAGTAGCCCATCAGGGACAGCGCCAGTGTCGATTTCCCGCATCCGGACTCCCCGGCGATGCCGAGGGAGCGTCCCTCTTCGATCTTGAGGGAGACACCGTCCACCGCGAAGACATCCTCATGGAAGCGGGTGACATATTTGGTTTTGAGGTTTTTCACCTCCAGCATGACTTTTCCCATAGGATCCTCCCTCCATCAGTCGCGCAGCGTCGGGTTGAACACCTGATCCAGACCCGTATTCATCAGGTTCAGTGAGAACGAGATCAGCGCGATCACGAGTACAACCGGGAAGAAGGCCCACCAGCTGCCGTTCAGGTGCGCGGAGTAGGTCATCGCCCAGTTCATCATCAGGCCGAGGGTCGCGGTCGTCGAGGTCGACGGTCCGAGGCCGATGATCGACAGCTGCGCCTCCGCGAGAATACCGGAGGAGATCTGCAGGATCATCGCCATGACCACGTAGGACATGATATAGGGCAGGATATCCGAGAAAATGATGCGCATCATACTGTGCCCGGAAAGCTTGGAGAGATTGACATGATCCCGGTTCCGGAGCGAGATGACCTGTGAGCGCACAGACCGGCAGGTCCAGGGCCAGGCCGTGATTCCGATGATCACCGCCACGGTCATGGCACCTCTCGCCGCGTCTCCGACACTGTAGGAGATCAAAATCAGGATGATGAAGGACGGAATGACCGTGAACAGGTTCGTCACGAACATGATCAGGTTATCCGGTGTCCCGCCCATATAGCCGGCCAGAAGGCCCAGAAGCAGGCCAATGGCGGTGGCGATCAGGCCCGCGATGAGGCCGATCCGGAGGGAGGTCTTGGTGGCGGCCACAAGCTCGGTTAAGACATCACGGCCGAAGTTGTCGGTCCCAAGCAGGAAGGTCTCGGTGGAGCCCAGCGTTTTCGTGTTGACGAAATCTGATCCCCCGATCTTTTTGATCTGCTGAAGCGATCCATCCTCGCCCTCCTCCGCCAGATAGAGCGGGCTGTCTTTCATGGCCTTCTGGACAGCCTCATCCAGGCGCTTGTAGGCTTTTCTTTTCGCGGAAGTCATCTTGCCGTTCTTCTCGGCGCTGTAGTTCGAGATCCAGAGCTTTGCCAGCCCCTCAGCGTCCGTGACATCGATGTCCTCCTCGGCGATTCCGCCGTACTTGATCAGCCATTCCTGCATGGCGGCGCGGTTCTCCACGCTGAGCGCCATCTGGAAACGGCTCGCGGAGGTGTCGATGTTCAGCTTGTAGATGCTGTTGGAGTCAACCACTTCCTGCTGGGACACATAGGTTCCAGGCGGGAAGAAGTTGCCGCTGCCAATCATCTTGAGCGGATCCTTCGCGACAAATATCGGGTAAAAAATACACATCAGAAGGATGAATACGAAGATCACAAAGCCGAAAATGAACTTTCCAGAGTGAAATACCTGTTTGAGCGTATTCTTCATCTTCTCCTCCTTCTAGTCCTGCTGCGCGGCTTTGACCCGCGGATCTATGACGCCATAGAGAAGTTCGACGACCAGGTTCGCGATCAGGACCATGATGGTAATGATCAGCGTGCACGCGGAGAGGAGCGGATAATCCTGACCGGTGGTCGCCGCCAGGATGGTCGTTCCAAGCCCCGGGTAGCTGAAGATGATTTCCGCCACCAGGGCGCCTCCGATCATCGTTCCCAGGGAAAGCGCAAGACCGGTGATCTGCGGCAGCATCGCGTTGTGGAAAACATAGCCGACGATCTTGCTGTCCCGGATGCCCAGAAAGCGTGAATACTTGACATAGTCCGCATTCAGCTCATAGATCGACATGGAGCGCATACCGATCGCCTGCCCGCCGATGGTGATCAGGACGATCGACCAGAAAGGCAGCTGATAGTGAGCGATGACAGACTTTACAAAAGTCCAGCTCATATTTGGGATCATGTCGAACCCATAGCCTCCTGATGTCGGGGCAATCTTCAGCTGAATACCGAAAACCCAGAGCAGGACAACCGCCATTCCGAAGGCCGGGATATTGCTGATGAAAAGGAAGAGCGGCAGGATCGCCTTATCGAAAACGCCGCGAAGATAGGCAGCCACCGCCCCGAGCAGATTTCCGAGAATCCACCCGATCAGAATGGCAGGCAGCTGCAGCGCCACAGTCCACCAGACGGCGGAGGCGATGATATCCGAGACAGGTCTCGGATACTGGGAGAAGGAAACTCCGAAGTCCCCTCTCAGAGCATTCTTCGCCCAGATGAGGAACTGCTCCCACATGGGCTTGTTCACGCCAAATTTCTCGGCGTAGTCATCATAGACCTTCTGAATCGTCGTCGCGCTCTCGTTCCCCCCCAGGGAACGGGCGGCGATGGCGGAGACCGGGTTGCCCGGCATCATACGCGGCAGTGCAAAGTTCAGAATCACCGCGCAGACAAGTGTGAGCAGATACCAGAGAATCTTCTGCCCATAATACTTTTTCATACCTTTCATGATTTCTGCGCCTCCTCGAACCAGAGTACTTAAGCCAAAGGGGCTGCCGGATTTCTCCGTCAGCCCCCTGCTTAAAGAGAAGAGTATAATTCTGCTGGCTGTCAGCTGTTACTCTTCTACCAGTTCCAGTTCATAGAGACCTGCGATCCCATAACCATCGGTCAGGTCAAGCGGCGGGATATTCCTGCCATCATCCGCTGCCGGATAGTTGGTCCATACAGACTCATTTACAGTATAGAAGCATGCCGGACGATACATCAGGCCGAAGCAGGGAACTTCTGTCAGAAGGATCTCAGAAAGCTCGGTGTAGTAGCCCTTCAGAGTCGCTTCGTCAGTCTCGAACGGAATCGCCGCCAGGATCTCATCCGCGCGCTCGCTCTTGAACTTACCAAAGTTTCCATTCCAGTCAACTTCCAGATCTCCATACTCGCCAGCCAGGAAGAACATCGCGGTATCATACGGTGCCATGATGCCCTGTGCGGGGCCGCCCCACATGCAGATATCAAAGTTGTGGGTGGTCATATCATCATAATAGGTGTTGGTCTCCGGGAAGTAGGTCGTGATATCGATGCCGATATTCTGGCCTGCTGCCGCGACGATCTCCAGAGAAGCGTTCCAGTCTGACCAGCCGCTCGGGCACTCTGCCTTGAAGGAAAGGTTCGTTCCGTCGATCTCACGGATGCCGTCACCGTCGGTATCGACAATGCCTGCCTCATCGAGGATCGCGTTTGCGCCATCGACATCATTTCCATTGAACTGAAGGTCAGCCAGCGCATCATAGTCAATATAGGCCTCACGCAGCGCTTCAGCCGGAGCTACAACACAGCGCGGGAAGTCTTCGAAGCTCGGTGTCTGGTTGGACATCGCCGAAGAAGCAATCTGGTTGTAATCGACTGCCATCGCGATTGCCTTACGGACAGTTGCGTTGTCAAGACCCGGCTTTGTGCAGTTGAAGAACGCAGTCGGAGTCTGGGACGGAAGTGCGTACGGAGCGTCATCCAGCCATGTGGAGATCGGAAGATCATCCTTCTCCCAAAGATCCTGTACGTTGGAGGTGAACTGCTGAGACACATCGACCTCACCCTGCTGAAGGGCTACATCGCCAGCCGCATTGTCCTTGAAGATGGTATGCGCCAGATACTTCGGAACCGGAAGGGTGCCCCACATGGACTCAGCCTGGCCCCAGTACTGATCTTCGCGCTGGAAAATCACCTTCTGATCATTGTTGACATAAGGAGCGTAAGGACCGGAATGGATGCAGTCTTCCATCGAATCCGCCTTGATCTTGTCGGCCTCGCCGCCGTTTCTCTCCTCAACAGTCTCCAGATAAGCCTTGGGCATCTGGTAAACCTGGGTCAGATAAGACTGCACATAGATGTAGTTGGCAGCCTTCCCATCATCGTTGAGCACCGCTTTGATCGCCGCGGTCGTGTCATCGACCGCCTCGATGGCATCAATATACGGGGAATAGGTTCCGCCCACAGCCGTATCATACTTCTTGTAGCACTCATAGCTGTAAGCCAGATCTTCAGCTGTCACCTGGCTGCCGTCACACCACTTGGCATCCTCGTTCAGCTTGACTGTCAGTGTCGTCATGTCATCGTCCCAGCTCCACTCACTTCCAAGCAGCGGGTTGACACTGGCATCCAGCGGGTTGTACATGAACAGTGTTTCCCAGATGATGACACGAGCGATCGTGTTGGCGCTCATGGCAAAGTTGTTGGAGTTCGAGGACAGCGGGTTGAAATCATTGATCGTTCCCCACTGCTGCCCTGAGAAATACAGCGTTTCCTCACGCGGCGTTGAGCCTTCTTCCGCGGCCAGAGCCACGGTTCCCATGACCATCGTCCCCGCGAGAACAGTGGCCAGAAATGCTGACAGGATTCTCCTCATCTTCATCTGATACTCCTTCCAGCAGCCTATGCTGCAAATACAAAATCAATTCAGGCATTCTCCCACCCCAAAAGGCGTTCCGAACCCACGCCCGAACAAGTCTCTTGTCGTCATTATTATCACAAAGCCTGCCTCGAGTCAACCGAAAAAAGGCATTCTCACGAATTTTCAAGTCCGAACCGACCTTTCCTTGTCAACAATATGCAATCCTCTGGCCAGGCGGCTTTCCCCTGCATGTGAGCTTGACCAAAAGTCAGGTCTGCCTGACTGGTCACCGCAGAGAAGACGGACGCAATCAGAACTTCTCCGGATCTCTCAAAACACAAGGCGGCCCTGGATGCCGAAAGGATCAGCATTCAGCTGCCCCAGGCTCCCTGATCCCGATCTATCTGATCTTTCTGATCTTACTGAATCTTTCTGTTATCCGATAGCCCGCTCCCGGAGGGGGCAGAAGCCTGGGGCATGCAGCGCACAGTTGACAGCGCATCCTTCAGCAATCGATTTACAGTCAATGTATTTATATGGAGAGATACATGCATGTATATATAAATATAAACTTTGATATAATATTAGGCCCAGGATTGGTTTATGATTTTATAGGTATATGGATACATATAGATATATATTTGCATTAATGCAGAAATATATATTGATATGCATTTGCATCAAACTCATGGTACTTGCCATATATCAATAGCATATTTTGATGATATTCTGCATGAATGTCTTTTTCACAAGAACACGCTTATATAATTTGCATTATATTGCAATAAAACGTCATTTGATTCTTCTTTTGATTACGCTTTTTTAAATGAATTGTCGTAACTGTCCAGTCCACTCTGGCC
>CADBUA010000373.1 GCA_902797665.1 uncultured Lachnospiraceae bacterium
GCATCCTGAGCTTGGAGACAGGGGCGCATGGGGGCAGAGAGAGTCAGAGAGGATCAAAGAGAGTCCGAGAGAGAGTCGGAGAGAGCCAGAGAAGATCAAAGAGAGGGCAGGAAGGTCAGGAGGACTAGAGAGGCTTATAGAGGATCAGGGAAGGGTCAGGAGGGTAAGCAGGGTTGAGAGGTTAAATAGAAGCGCAGGGCAGGATCTATTACGGTCTGGAGATGTATGAGGACCGTGAAGGATGCGTGACCTGTGCATCAGATCTGGCCCCATGTATTTTGGATGGATGGCATTTCCAGTCAGGTTGGCAGGCGCAGGTCTGCGCCTGCCTGGAAGCTCTGCTTCACAGGCAGGGCTCAGCGCTCCCGGCCGACCATCTTTTTCTCGTATTCCTCAGTGATCTTCCCGTACAGTTGATTCTTCTCGATGTTGTAGCGTTTCGTGATGATGGGTTTCTGCCCCCTTCGGAAGATAAACTCCTGACCGATGGGCATGTAGAGGACATCTTCCAGGGGAAGATTCAACCTTTCGCTGATCGAACGGCAGGTCTTCAGATCCTGCCCGCCCAGGTAGATATAGGTATCGCAGTTGTTGATGATGGTTGTCGCGTCATTGATCCCGTACATACTCTCAAGCTGAGATTCTGACTGGACCAGAATGGTGGCGGAGATCCGGCTTTCCCGAAAAACGCTGACATACTCTGGAAAGTTCTGGATCCGGCTCCCGACCGCAAAATCATCGCATAAGACATGTACGGGGATCGGAAGCCTGCCATTGGGAAGACTCTCGGCATACTCAAAAAGAGTCTGAAAGGCCTGCGCATAGAAGATGTTGATGAGGCAGTGAAGGCTGGAATTGACAGCGGAAGTTGAGACGAAGAGCACCGTCTTCTTCGATGCAAGCTGTCTGAAGTCTACCTTCTTTTTGGTTGCAATCATTTTTCGGATCTCAGGTGTAAAGATCGTATCAATTGAAGTATTCAGTGTTGAAAAAACGCAGCTTGCTGTCCTTATTCCCAGTTTTCTAAATGAGTTCCAGCAGGATACAGCAAAACAGTTGGGGCTTTTCTCTGCGAGAGACTCAAATTTATCGTCAAGGGAAGTGACAATCTGTCCATCGCGTTCTTTGAACTCCATTCCCTCGTGCAGGAGAAGGACATCCACAAAAGTGACGTCTTTTCCTGTCATGATCGTATAGGCGATCAAAGCGGAAAGCAGAGAAATGGCAGCATCGTCCCAGTAAGGGTCAGCAGTGGAACGCTCTTTTCTTGGATTGGCCTTTACGATCAGGCCGGCGACAAAAGGAATATCCGAGAAATTGCTGATGTATTTCAGCGGGTCATAGGAAACATTGCTTTCTGCCGGATTGATGAAGTTCAGGTCCAGCACCAGGTAGCCGCGCTTCCTGAACAGCGCCTTATACTTGTTCACGATTCGTCTCTTTGTGACCGTAGCGATCAGACTGGAATGGATTGTTTCAAGGAAGCATGGCTCTGAAATTGACATGGTCTTCCCGCATCCGCTGCTCCCGCAGACGAGGACATTGTTGTTCAGGCCGGTCTGACTGCTGTCGGTGCTATAGACGATGTTCTCTCCCAGAATCATTCGGTCCAATGCCATTGTTATCCCTCCAGAATTCTGTCAAATTCAATGATTTCGTCACACAGGCCGAAGGCGATGCTCTCCTCCGGACTGAAATAGTGGTCAAAGCTGGTTGCCTTTTCGACTTCTTCCTCAGTCTTTCCGGTATGCTTTGCGAGAATCTGATTCATCTTTCGCTTTGTCTCCAGAAGACTGTCAGAGATGGACTTCAGGGAGGAACTGTTCCCACTGATCTGGTTTCCGAGCAGAGGCTCATGGATCATCAGTTCTCCGTGCGGCAGCATGTATCTGCCATGCTTTCCGCATGCGAAAAGCACAGCAGCCATACTGTAGGCTTTTCCGATACAGAACGTTCTGATGGGAGCTTTGCCCGACTGGATGACATCGTAGATCAGCATCCCTGAACTGATCTCCCCTCCGGGAGAATTGATCAGTACATCAATGGGGCTCTTCGGGTCCTCATAATTCAGGAGCATCACCTCCTTCACGAACTCGCAGGCCTTTTCTGCATCAATCTCACCTTCAAGAAAAAGTTTTCGGCTGGCCATCAATCGACTGTCTACTGGAACAAGGCTAATGCCGCTGCTGCTTTTTACCTGTACATTCATCCGTCAGCCCCTCCTTTCGAATGAGAAGGATTGGAGATCATCTCGATCTCCTCGATCTCCTTGATCTCCTCGATCTCCTTGATCTCATTGAGTTCCTCTTCCTTCTCATCCCATCTTCTTCATCACCGTTGTCCTAA
>CADBUA010000374.1 GCA_902797665.1 uncultured Lachnospiraceae bacterium
GTGACGTCCGGACCAATGATGCCCTTGAGGCCTCCAACGGAATCAGAATTGGTGATCATGCCCAGGATAAAATCTCCCGTCCCGGACTGTCCCGAGCTCTCAAAGTGCATGTGGCTGGCTTTGATCGAAGGCAGGGTCTGCATGCCCTTGATCACATAGGCCATATGCCCAAAGGCGTTCTTCAGATCCTGCGGCGTTTCGTAGGAGACATCGACAAAAGCGCCGAAGGCGGCCACATAGACAAAATATCCGTCATTCAGCCTCCCCAGGTCGCACTGGTAGATCTTCCCGTGCATGATGGTGCGGGCCGCTGTCCGCATTTTGGTGGGAATGCCCAGGCTCTGGGCGTAGTCATTGGTGGAACCTGCCGGAATGTAGCCAAGCGGCCTTCGGAAGCGTCCTGTCTGCATGCCTGTGACGACCTCATCCAGTGTCCCGTCCCCACCGCTGCATACAATCATGTCAAAGGTATCTCCATACTCCTGGGTGACGCGTGTGGCATCCTTGGGCCCCTGGGTCGGATGGACGACGATCTGATAGTCCTCCTTTGAAAACTCTTCGAAGATATACGACAGGCTGTTCCGAATTTCCCCCTTTCCTGCTTTTGGGTTGTAGATAAAAAGCATGCGCTTCATCTCATGTCCTCCCTGAAGGTGAAAGTCTCCTTATTATAGCGCATTTACTGTACTTTGATACCCGTAGCCAGGAAGATTTGCCCTGACTGTTCAGTCAATCCGCAGCTTGCGCCGAGTGTGAAAAGATCGTGCAAAAGCAAAGGACGGCCGCAAGCCTGAGGCGGCATCAGGAGCCTTCACCTATCCTCCTGGCTGGACAGGCGCCTGCGGCAGGACAGTTATGACTTTCCTTTTTTGCCGGGAACCATTCGTCTTCCAGCTGTTTCACCGGTAAATGCCCGCTCGCGCCAATTCTGTCACAGATTCTCATGCTCGCGGGTATAAGTTTCAGACCGCGGTATATGCAGAGGATCATTGGATTCGCCTCAGGCAGATCCATTCTCTCCTGTATAATCAATATGGCTCATTCAGAGCTCATTTCATCAAATTTTCACACTCCTGCCTGAAAAAGAGGCCTCCGGCAGCATTTGCTGCCAGAGGCCCTCTTCTTATCTGGAGGCCTCCACGTTCTGACTCTCTTCAGAAGGCTTCCAGTTCTTATAGTTCTCATAGCGGTGTTCCTTGTGCTCCCCCTGGGACCAAAGCTTATCCGCCACCGGCTTCCAGTTCTTCGCGTAGTCCACGCACTTGCTGCAGAGGTGCTCAGCACTCTCCGGCTTCTCCAGATCGGTGGAGTGGGCGCCGGACTCTTTGACCATCTGGACCAGGATCCCCGGATTCTCCAGCATCGGGCAGGGCCTCAGCTGGTTCTTGTTGAAGGGCTGACGGTCACGATAAGCCTGGAACAGGGGCTGCTGCAGGCACTCCAGCACCGACTTTTCGTGGATGTTTGCCCCGGAATAATGGATGAAGACACAGGGCTCCGCGTCTCCGTTGGCATTGATATGGAAGTAGTTCCGTCCGCCAGCAATGCAGCCGCCGACAAACTCACCGTCATTCTGGAAATCCATGGTATAGAGAAGCTTTCCGCCCTCATTGGCGCGGACCTCACGCAGGCGGTGATAAATGTACTCCCGCTGCTCCGGCGTCGGCATCAGATCCGGCGCGGCGTTCATCCCCACCGGCATCAGATGGAAGTACCAGCTGAAGCGGACCCCCTTCTCAATCTCCATGTCCAGAAACTCATCGGAGGTGACAATCTCCAGGTTGTTCCTGGTATAGGCAATCGAAGTACCAAAGAAGCAGCCGTGGGCCTTCAGGATATCCATGGCCTTCATGACGCGGCCGAAAACACCCTGGCCGCGGCGCATATCGTTGACCTCTGAGAAGCCCTCCAGCGAGATCGAGAAGCTGAGGTTCCCCACCTTGCGGACTTCCTCGGCGAACTCATCATCGATCAGCGTGCCGTTGGTGTAGGCATGAAACTCACAGTCATGGTGCTTCTTGCAGAGCTTGAGAATATCAGCCTTGCGGACCAGCGGTTCCCCGCCCGTAAACATATAGAAGAAGACTCCCAGCTCCTTCCCCTGGGTGACCACCCGGTCCAGGTCCTCGTAGGAGAGGTTCAGCTTGTGGCCGTACTCAGCAGCCCAGCAGCCGGTGCAGTGCAGGTTGCAGGCGGAGGTCGGATCCATCAGGATGATCCAGGGAATGTTGCAGTCATACTTCTTCCGGCTCTCCCGGATGGTCTTGGTTCCGTTGATCATGGACTCAAAGACCAGGTTCAAAAGCGTCATTTTCAGCACATTTGGATCCAGCTCATCGATCAGCCGGTTCATGTACTGGTACCATTTATGGCTGGGATCGGTAAAGATCTGCCGGAACAGAGTATACTGCTCCTCGGAGAAAGTATTGCCCGCGTACTTCTCAACCACATCCACCAGCTGGATCAGGCCTTTCTCCCTGTCCTTGTAAATCTGATGCAGCAGGACATCAATCCCCGTCGAAAATGCTAACCTTGCAGCCTTATGTGTGAAGCTGGCCATTCTACTCCTCCCGTCTCCTTCCTGTTCTCGGGAAACTCACGCTTCCCCAGGCCTCCCGCTCAGAGAAGCCGGAAACCCCAATCACTTTCCTTTGATTTCTTGATTTCTATATCTATCTTCTATGATTCTCCCTTTGGCCCAGTCAGAGATAACGCGCCAGAATGACGATTCCCACCGTCATCAGCGAATACCCGCCGATCGCCAGAATGCCATGCCGAAACCTGCACCCCTCGTGGACCCCCGTATAGACCCCCGCGATCACAGCTGCCACGGTGGCAAACGAGAGAATCAGCGTCGCCGCAAAAATGTTGCGGCCGATAAAGCCCCAGCCAATCCCGGCCAGAAATGTGAAGAACGCCGCGCTGAGCGCCTCCAAAAGAACCCGTCCCACGACGATCTCCCGCGCACGCTCCTCCACGATCTCCGGGCGGAAAGCTTTATAAAGCATCATCGCCGCAACGATCAGAAATAGCACGGACGCAAGAAAAAAGCACAGTTTTTTCAGGTCCTCCGAGGAGGAATTGACAAAGAAAGGTACTTTCGTCAACCAATATCCCCCCGCCATCGCACCGGACTGAAAGACAAAAAAGATCAGGCATATGACCAGCATCATCTTCCAGCGGATGCTCCGGAGCATGGTCCCTTCATACTGCGCCACCAGAAACACGTTCGTGGACAGCCCGACAATCGTCAGGAAAGACTCCATAAAACTCAATTGTCTGCACCTCCAAGCAGAAGCTGTACCCTCCGCGTGACTTCTCTGCATTGTACAAGTTCATCCATTTGAAAGCAAAATACATTGAAAGTTCTCTGCAGAAAAAGGGGCTACATTCAAGCTTCAATGTAGCTCTAAGCAGCCCTGAAGGCACGGCAGACATGAAATTCCGTACCGATCCTGTCGCAGGGCCCTGTAGGTACAAGGCCGGATTCTGAAGCCCTAGATCAGGGCAAGATCCTGAAGGATCGCCCGGAGATGGACGCTCTCCAGCTGCCCTGGCGCGGAAGATTTTCCGACCGTTCCAAAGGTTGCGGCGCTGCCGGTAAAGGCACCCGTGAGGCGTGAGATCTGCCCCAGGCTTCCCATCGACATGGTGATGAAGGGCCGGCTGGCCCGCTCCCTCATCTCTACCGAGGCGGTCAGAAGCTCACAGACATCCATCCGGTTCCGGGGCATGACCGCTATCTTTGTGATATCAAATCCAAGTTCCTCCATCCGGAGAAGGCGGCGGAGGATCTCCGCTTTCGGCGGGGTCTTTTCAAAATCATGGCTGCTTCCCAAAACCAGGGTCCCCCGAGCCTGGAGCTCTCTGATCAGAGAGAGAAGGCGCATGTTGCCCTCCACCCGGCAGAGCTGAAGATCGATGAGGTCCGCCCCATGTTCAGAAGCGGCAAGGTTCAGCGCAAGATAACGGTCATCTGAAATGCTCCGCTCCCCGCCTTCCTCCAGGGTTCTGTAGGTGAAGAGGATAGGCTTTTCAGTATAGTCCCGAAGACATGAAAGGCCCTTCAGAAGAGTTTCTTCCCCCTCTTTCTCTTCGGCCATCTCCCATGCGTCCGCCCGAAACTCCAGAAAGTCCCACTCTGCCTCCTTCAGACGGGAGATCTCCCCTCTCAGCTCTCTCATGTCCCGCGGCATCAGCGGCACACAGATCTTTGGAAGGCCATCCCCCAGGCACAGTCCCCGCAGCTTTATTACAGCGTCAGTCTTCATCCGGATTCTCCTGAAAATACCGGGACCTGACCAGATCCAGCGGCATCTTTTTCTTTGTCCAGAGGGCAAAAGCTGCCGCGCCCTGGTGAAGGAGCATGGTCAAACCATTGCTGGTCCGGCAGCCTTGTTTCTCCGCGTCGCGAAGAAGCTTCGTTTTTCTGGGATTGTAAATGACATCCGCCACAAAGAGGGGCGGCTTCAGGATCTCTGCGCTAGAAAGGGGGGACAGATCCCGGCCGGCATCTCCCATGCCCACAGAGCTGGCATTGATGAGGACATCGCTCTGCCTGATCCTGTCCGAGAGCTCCCGGATATCCTCCAGGTCAGTCAGATCCGCCCCGAAGGGGCTTTTCGCAGAGATAAGGTCCACCAGCCTGCATGCTCTCGCCCAGGACCGCCCCCGGCGGTTTGCCAGGTGAATTCGCCCGGCCCCTTCAAGAAATGCCTCCACGGCGATGGCTCCGCCGGCACCGCCCGCGCCAAGAATCGTCAGTTCCTTTCCCCGGATCTCGACCCCCTTTTCCCGTAGCGCCTCAAGAAAGCCATATCCGTCCGTGTTATGCCCCGTCAGCCTGCCGTTCTCATTGACCAGGGTGTTGACCGCCCCCATCATGGCTGCCCCTTCGGAGAGGCTGTCACAGAGCGGCACAACCGTCTCCTTCAAGGGCATGGTCAGGTTAAAGCCAAAAGTATCAAGATTCCGGAAGACCTCCAGCGTCTCTTTCAGCTTCTCCGGCCTGGTCTCAAAGCAGAGATAGACCGCGTCTATGCCCAGAGTCTGAAAACTCAGGTTATGCATCATGGGAGAGATGCTGTGAGAGACTGGGGAGCCCAGTAGGCCCCCAAAGCGTGTATGTCCTGTGATTTCCATCATTCATTTCCCCTACTCCGGGACTTCCCGGCAAAAGCGCTAAGGACATCCTCCCCTTCAGATTTTCGTGCTCTGAAAGGGTCCTTTTTCCGGGAACCATTCGGATTTGCCAGGTGTTTCACCGGTATCTGCCCGCTCGCGTCAATTTGGTCCCAGAGACTTGCGCTCGCGGGAATATTCTCGTAGCTGTCCAGTCACAGTCTCCTGTCGTCGCATTCAATCTGTGCCTGGACGCACGCTTATAAGCTGCATGACCGCGCCCAGCGGCAAGCGGACAGAGCGGGCCGGACAGGTCCCTGTTGTCTGTTTCAGAAAGAAAGATACAAAAAATGCTTCCGGCTTTGCCGGAAGCATAGATCTTACGAAACTTATCTCCGCCTCAGAAACTCCGGGATCTTGATATCCGTGTCCGAAGACTTAACCTGTGGGGTCCTCAGTTGTGTCTGAGAGACCGCGGGCCCTGACTGCGGGTTCTGGGAGACTGTGCCCGTACCCGTCCGCCCCGGGTTCTGCACCGGCCGCTGGAAACTGAAGCCGTTGGCAGGTCTCGACTCCTTCTTCGGGAAGCGATAGTCTGAGCCGCCGGTCTTCTTGCGGATCCCGATGATGGAGCTCTCATCCTCATTCGGGTCCTCCAGGCCAGTCGCGATGACCGTGATGGAACACTCGTCCGCATAGGTGTCGTCGTACATGGCACCGAAGATGATATTTGAATTCTCGCCCGTCAGCTCCTGCACATAGCTGGCAGCGTCGTTGGCATCCATCAGGCTGATGTCGCCGCTGATATTGATGATCACGTGGCTGGCGCCTTCGATTGTCGTCTCCAGGAGCGGGCTTGCGACTGCCATCTTGACCGCCTCCAGGGCTTTGTCGTCGCCCTTGGCCTGGCCGATTCCAATATGGGCAATCCCTTTGTCTGCCATGACAGTCTTGACATCTGCGAAGTCAAGGTTGATAAGAGCAGGCAGATTGATCAGATCCGTGATACCTGACACCGCCGACTGGAGCACCTCATCCGCCTTCTTGAAGGCTTCCGGCATCGTCGTTCTGCGGTCCACGATTTCCAGCAACTTGTCATTTGGGATGACAATAAGGGTATCGACGCTCTCCTTGAGCTTGTCAATGCCGTTCATGGCATTGTTCATGCGAACTCTGCCCTCAAACCGGAAGGGCTTGGTCACAACGCCGACGGTCAGGATCCCCAGCTCTTTCGCAACTGCCGCAATCACGGGCGCTGCGCCTGTGCCGGTTCCGCCGCCCATCCCACAGGTGACAAACACCATGTCAGAACCCTGGATCGCGTTCCGGATCTCCTCCGTGCTCTCCTCAGCGGCCTGTTGGCCCACCTCAGGCTTCGCTCCCGCGCCGAGACCTTTGGTGATCTTTTCCCCAATCTGAATGACCGTCGGAGCTTTTGACATTGCAAGCGCCTGCTTGTCGGTGTTGACACCGATGAACTCCACACCGGCAATCGTGTCTTCGACCATTCGATTGACCGCATTATTCCCGGCGCCGCCCACGCCGATCACGATAATGCGAGCGCCTGATTCGGTCTCATTTGACATAATCTCTAACAATGAAATACCTCCCCCTGGTCTTTCAGAACTCTCCAAATCGATGAAAAACCATGTCTTTCCTAATATACGGTGATTTGCCTATAAAATCAAGCTGAAATTTGGCATCAGGAGCATCCCTGATCCATAAAACGCCGCAGGGATTGTTCTGTGCTTGATGTCCCGCAGCCCTTCCTTCAGCTTCGCATTCACTTCAGTTCGCTTTATGCCACTCTATGCCACTCTATACCACTCTATGCCGGTCTGACACGATGCAATCCTTATGCCAGTTCATGCAACGCTATGTAGTTACCAGGAAACAGCCCCTGACTCTGCCTTTCTCTTTTCCGGCAGTGACAGAAAAGCTCCCCCGGCAGATTGCCGGAGGAGATTCTATTTCTGATCTCTTTCTTGATCTCAATCCTGATCTTTATCTCGATCTCTTTCTCGATCTCTGACCCTGTCACTCGGCCAGCGTGCCGGTATAGGGATCGATGACGTTCATGTAGGCATCCACAACATTTCCGTTCTCATCTACCCTGCAGCCTGGGATCGGTGTGCCTGTGCCATCCACCACCACGCCATCCCGAACCCGGGCATCCTGGCGCAGGCGCCCGTTGGAATCAAAGGCCTGGAAGCCATAGGCATTGGCGCCTTCATCCTTCACTTCCGCTTCTGCCGCCTCCTCGACATTCTCGGGATTTTCAGGCTCTTCAGGGTTTTCCTGAGCTTCCTGCTCCTCCGGATTCTCCGGATTTTCCTGATTCTCCGGAGCGCTCTGATCATCCGGGTTTTCGGGGGATTCGGAATTCCCGGCACTCTCCCCCGAAGAGGCAGCGCCCACTCCGGCAAGGGTCGTGCTGCCGGCATCGGAGGTGTCAATCAGTTCTCCTTCGCTGACCTCGCTCTCGGATTCCGGGATTTCCTCCCCTTCCTGGCGGAAGGTGATGGCCTCATTCTTGCCGGTAAAGCCCTCCATGTTCAGGGTTCCGCTGGTTCGCCTGATGGTCGGGTAAATCTGCACCAGGTTCGCGATCTTCTCCTCCAGATACTCATCCTGCCCCAGTTTCACAAGAATCTGTCCGATCTCCAGGGTCATGTTCCCATCCTCGGTGAACTTCACGTTGTCGGGGATCAGATCCGCCTGGATCAGGAGTGTGGAGATCGAAAGGATGGTTCTGATTGTGGAGGGATTGTCCAGGCCCAGTTTCTGATAGAGCACCGGTTCGGAGATGGAAACCCCGCTGACTTCCGGGATGCCTTCCAGCTTTTCCTTGGTGATCATCTGCACGACACCGGACGTGTCAAAGTAGACGTAGGAAGTTCCGCGGCGTATCACGCCAACCAGCTGGTTCTCTGACACCGTGATCTTCACAGAGGAGGGGGATATCATCCTGGCCTCGACAGAGGACAGGTAAGGCGCATCCTCGGAAGGGCCGGCCGTGCGGTATTTCCAGGAAAAGTAAAGGGTGTTCTCCGTCTTGAAATCGTTGATCAGATCATCCCGGATCTGTTCCCCGCTATAGCGCGAATTTCCACTTACATCAATGGATTTGATGCGGAAGCCGTACAAGAGGACCACCGCCGCGACCGCGATGCACAGAAGCGCAACAATAAGGCATGTGACTGCTTTTTTCACTGTATCTCTCCAAACTCTCCTAGGATCCTCACCGAAAGCGCAGCATCAGAAAGAGATACCCGCTTTCCCATCTTTCCGCCCGGGCAGGGCCATGACAAGATCCTTAAAGACTTTGCCCCGCTCCTCATAATTCCGGAACATCCCCCAGCTGGCACAGGCCGGGGACAGGAGGACCGCATCTCCCTTCTCTGCCAGGGATACCGACTTTTCAAAGGCTTCCTCAAAGCTATCACAAAGAAACAGATTCTCAAAACCGTGCGCTCTCGCGCAGGATGCGATTTTTTCTCTCGTGGCCCCAATCAGAACCAAAGCTTTCACCTTCCCGTCAAAGCTCTCGATCCAGGCATCGTAGGCGGAATCCTTGTCATACCCGCCTCCGATCAATACCGTGGGTCTTCTCATCGCCTGAACCGCCTTGATGGCCGCGTCCGGATTTGTTCCCTTTGAATCGTTGTAATAGGCGACCCCATCCACCTCATCCACATATTCGATCCGGTGCTCGACGGACTTGAAGCTTCTCAGTGTTTCCTGGATGACCGGGAGTGAAACACCCGCCGAAAGCGCTGCGAGCACGGCAGCAGATACGTTCTCATAATTGTGCTTCCCGAGAAGGGCAAGCTCATCCGTGTGGATCACCTGGACGATCTCCCCACTCTCCTTCCTGATCTTCAGGACTCCATCTTCGAGATACATGCCTGATGGCAGAGGCCTTTCTGAGGAGAACCAGAGGACCCTGACACGGTCCTTCACACGCTCCCCAAAATCCCTCAGAATCCCGTCCTCGTAGTTCAGAATCAGGACATCCTCAAGGGTCTGGTTTTCCGCGATCCGCTCCTTCACCCGGATATACTCCTCCATACTGTGATGGCGGTTCAGGTGATCCGGCGTGATGTTGGTGATGGCTGAGACATGGGGATGGAAGCGGTGGATGCTTTCAAGCTGGAAGGAACTGATCTCCGCTACGGAGACAGAATCCTCCCGCGTCTTAAACGCAGCTCCGGTGTAGGGACTTCCGATGTTTCCAACCACAAAGACCCGGTCCTCTCCAAGCGCGTTCTTCATGATCTCCCCCAGCAGCGTCACTGTCGTGGTTTTGCCGTTGGTCCCGGTGATGGCCAATAGTTCCCCCTGGCTCAGCTGATAGGCCAGCTCCACTTCTCCCCAGATTGGAACGCCCATCTCCCTGATTCTGACGACCTCCTGAAGGTCCGTCGGAACGCCCGGTGAGAGAATCAGGAGACTGACTTCCCGGATCAGATCCTCCGGCAGAGGGCCTGTCACAATCCGAAATTCCTTCTCTTCCGGAAAGGACTTCCGAAGTTCAGAAACATCCAGTTTTTCATTTCCATCATAAAGCACCGGCTCCGCGCCGGCATCGAGAAGGAGCTTCGTCGATCCGATTCCGCTTCTCCCCGCACCAAATACAAGCACCTTCCGGCCTTTCAGGTCCATTCTGTCTCCTCTGTCAGTCTGCCCGGCGGGAAGACAGAACGCATCTGTCACCCCGCCGTCCATTTGTCTCAGGCTGAAAGATCCCCGCGAGGAAAAAAACCAGCAATCCCTGCTTTCAGCGGATCTCTTTTCAGCTCTTTCTGTCTGTCGATTATACGCGCGGCCAGGAGGATTTGTCTTTTCAGCTCTCAGGCCGCGGGATATGCAGAGGATCTGGATCTTGCCCAGGGCAAATCTTAAGATCCTCTCTGGGATATTCTCGATCAGCTTCTCCCAGCTTTCCTGCCGCTTTTTTGCTGTTCTATATTACTTTATCGTCATATTATTGCAAAATAATTCCTGTCGCTTATCCTTTATGGCTTCCCTATTGATCTGATTTGGGTCCTGCCTGACGATTTCTTTCCACAGGCCCTCGTAAAGTCAAAGGTTGATGCAGCAGGCAAGGCACAGAAGGATCGTCACAATGGTGAAAACCGCGACCACTCGGGTCTCTGACCAGCCGCTGAGTTCGAAGTGATGATGGATCGGCGCCATTTTAAAGAATCGTTTTCCCCCTGTTCTGCGGAAGTAGGTCACCTGAATGATGACGGAGAGTACCTCACACAGATAGATGAAGCCCACAATCAAAAGGAAAATGGGCATCTTCAGTGCATAGGCTGTCCCGGCCACAAAACCGCCGAGCGCCAGGGAACCCGTGTCCCCCATAAAGACCTTTGCCGGATGCACATTGAATAAAAGGAAGCCCAGAAGGGCACCGAAAACAGCGCCGCAGACCGGCTCAACAGCCCCTTCCATGACGATGGAGGCATAGGCGAAAAAGACAGCCACAGCCGCCGTGACCGAAGAGGCCAGACCATCCAGGCCATCCGTGAAGTTCACTCCATTGACGGTCCCGATGATCGCGAAGTAGGCGATTATGGTCCCAAGGATCCGGACCGGCAGAGAGCTCAGCTGCATCCCGCCGGAGAAGGGGATCAGAAAGTCCAGGCATGCGGGATCCCTGATCCAGATGTAGAGCAGAAAGACGCTGGTGACCAGGACCTGACCTGCCATCTTCTGCTTCGGATAGAGACCGTCCGAGCGCCTCAGAACCACCTTCAGATAGTCGTCGATGAAACCGATGATGCCGAAGCCCACGGTCAGAATCAGGATCGGGATGATCCTGGGATATTTAAAGGCAAAGATGAGGCCCGTCACAATCACCGAACTGAGGATCGCGATCCCGCCCATGGTCGGCGTTCCCGCCTTCTTGAGATGGGACTGCA
This sequence comes from uncultured Lachnospiraceae bacterium, assembly GCA_902797665.1. Classification (GTDB taxonomy): domain Bacteria; phylum Bacillota; class Clostridia; order Lachnospirales; family Lachnospiraceae; genus Porcincola. The sequence goes on from CADBUA010000374.1 coordinate 11,052, forward strand.
CCCCCTCCACCCGCTCGGTCTGCCCGACTTTCAGCCGGATCAGGAACGGAATCAGCGCCGGGCAGATCACCGCCGTGATCAGAAATGCCAGGATTACAGACAAAATCACATCCAGACTGAGCATGATACGCCCTCCTTTTATCGATACCCGAAAAATTCAGAATCTTCCGGGATCAGAGCTCAGGTTCCCCCAAAGCTCTCTCACACAAGCCATGAATGGCAGCTGTCCAGCCGCAGGCTCCTGTCCAGCTACAAGTATTCTCCCTGATTATACCCGGAAGCATCAGAATCTTCCAGAACTTGCTCGAACAAACGCCTCGTCCAGTCTCCCGCTTCCGGGATCGTTGCTTTCCATCCAGAAAGGACTCAGAGAAATCCAAGTCCGGGATTCACGGCCTGACTTTTATGTTATTCTTCTTCCTCTTTCTCCTCATCCACAGTCGCCCCGCCCCAGGTTGTGGCATTGCTGTCGCCGTCAGGGTCCCCAAGCGGCGGAGTGGCGATGTCCGGGTTTTCCGCCACCTGGTCGGAGCTCTCCGCGGCGATGGCACTGATAATCGCGGACAGATCCACCGGGATCTGATTGCCATAGCCGTCCGTGACGATGGCGGAGGAGAGATCCACGCTGCAGCCGGCCAGGATATTTCCATTGGAATCCACGACCTGTCCCTTCGCGGTCACAGAGGCATCATTGTAGAGATTTCCATAACTGTCGAACGCCTGGAAAGTCGGGCTTTTGACATTGCTGCCGTTCAGCTGTGCCCGGGTGAGCCCCATGGACTCCAGCAGCTCATCGGAGACTTCCGATGTCGGGTAAATCCCGAGATAAGGGAAAATCTCCATGGCGATGTCCCGGAAGAGGTACTGCGCATACGAGGAATCAGCCTGCTCGGCCACATTCGGCTCATCGACGACGCAGTACATGACCACCTTGGGCTCGTCGATCGGGGCAGCTCCAATAAAGGAGACCAGGTACTTCCCCTTGGCCCGGGTTCCGGTAGAGAGGTTGATCTTCTCCGCGGTCCCGGTCTTTCCGCCGGTGCGGTAACCCGGCACCTGGCTCTTTCTTCCGGTTCCTTTCTGGACTGCCGTCTCCAGATAGCCTCGGACCATCCTGGACACGGAAGTGGAGATGGGCTCTCGAAGGACCAGCGGCTCAACATCCGTAGCCACGGTGCCGTCCGAATTCAAAATCTGCTTTACAACATGAGGCTGGTAATAATAGCCACCGTTCACAACCGTGCAGAAAGCCGAAGCCTCCTGGACCATCGTGCAGGTAAAGCCCTGTCCGAAGGTACAGGTAGCCAGCTCGACCTCATGCATGGTGTCCCGGTTGTAAATGACACCCGCACTCTCGTCCGGCAGATCGATGCCCGTCCTTGTACCGTAGTTGAACATCTTCTGGTATTCAATGAAGCGGGTAATCCCCAGCTTCATGCCGATCTGCATCAGGGCAACGTTGCAGGAGTTGACGATGGCGTACTCCAGCGTCTCATCTCCGTGCCCGTAGACATTGTCGCAGTTGATCGTTGTATCTGTGATGAAGAGGTTTCCACCGCAGTAATAGTGGTCCCCGTCATGGACCGCTGCCTCCTCCAGGGCGGAGGAGACGGTGATGGGCTTGAACACAGAACCGGGCTCATAGCTCTCAGAGACGCAGAAGTTGTACCACTTGTCATGGAGGTACTTGGATCTGGTCTCATCGTCGATGGACACCTCCACCTTGCTGCCGTCCTCCTCTGTCTCCGTCTCGATGATCTCACTGAGGTCAAAAGGATCCGTCAGATCATAAGCATGATTCGAGGCCATGGCCAGCACGGAGCAGTCTGTAGGGTCCATGACCAGGACTCCCACGTTCTGAGCCCCCTTGCCGTGGTGGCTCTGATCCCCGTAAGTCTGGTCAAATTCATCGATATGTTTCTGCACGATCTCCTGGACGTTCATATCCAGAGTCAGGCGCAGGGTCTTCCCGTGTGCCGGTTCGATCGTCGTCCGCTCGAACTCGGAGTTGTCGTTCAGGTAGCCGAATTCCCGCCCGTCCGTCCCGGTCAGCGTATCATTGTAGTAATTCTCGATCCCGGTCATCCCGATGTCCTGGGCATTTGAGAAGCCAATGACATTTGAAGCCAGGGTCTTGTAGGGATAGGAACGCACATAGATCTCCTCAAACCAGATCCCCCTGATCAAAGCACGTTCCTTCTCGCTCATCTCAATCACCGGTGCGGCCGAGACTGTAGCTGACCTTTCGGATTCCGCCTCTGCAGCTGATTGGCTCTTTCCGACGTCCCTGCTCATTCCCTTGTAAGTCCCGGCCTTGTAATCCTCAAAGGCTTGCTTGTCCTCTTTGGTCATCTGCCGGATCAGGATCTGATAGCGGGAGTTTCTGGTCTTTTCGCTGGTGATCAGATCCTTCAGCTTTGTGGTCGGAATCCCGTAGAGGGTTGAGAGCGCTGTGACTGTCGGCTCCAGGAAATCCTTGTTCTGATTCACTTCATAACAGTCGAGGATCATCCGATAGTAGCGATCACTTTTGGCAAGGATAATGCCGTTCCGGTCCTGGATCTCCCCTCTTCGCGCGGGGATGGACCTGGAATCATAGCTCTGCTGCGAGAGAACCTGCTTTGCGTACCGGTTTCCGCGCGTCGTATTGATGACGGCGATTCGCAAAAGCAAGAGAACCAGCGAAAGCAGAATCAGGGCGAAAGCCCTGGTGAGCTTTCTCTGCATTCCAATTGAAAATTTTTTCTGGCTGTTTTTTCTTCTTCTGGCCAAACTCCAACCCTTCCGCCTGAGGAAAAGCCGGCCTTCAGCCCCTTCTCCTCAGAACAATCTGACTGCCCGGAAGGCAAGCAGCAAGGCATACTGCCAGCCCTGCAGATCTTTCTGCTTCCGGACAGATGTCTCCTCCAACGTTCTGTTCCCTTTCCAAGCTTCCCATAAAAAAGTTATGGAGACCGCTGCCGGTCTCCTTCGTCAGATATCTAGTCTGGAATATCCACAAACTGCTTGACATAGTCCAGACCGCCCGGCTCATAAGTCACAATCTGAGACTCTGCCGGATAGGTCATCCCCAGGGTGTTCATCGCGTATTCCTTGATCTTTTCCAGGTCCACGTTGGCGATGATCTCATTGTAGACCGTATCATTCTCCATCTGGGCGTCCTTGAGCTGGGTTGTCAGGCTGGTCACCCGCTTCTGAAGCGCCACATTCACCGACTGAAGTTTCAGATAATTGATGCAGATCGTCACGGTCAGGACCCCTGTCAATGCCAGAAAGATCACATAGCCCATGTTCATGCGCTGGGTCCGTTCCCGGTTCCGGCTCACCTGCTGGCTGACCGGCCTGTCCTCCTTTCGGGGAAGCTCCTCCCGGACCTGGACCGTATTGCCAACCTGCCGTTCCCTGACAACACTGCCTGATGTTTTTCTGTTTGCGTTCCTATTTGCCATATTCCCGCATCCTTTTCTATTTTTCAAAAAACACAGAAAGCGCAGCGGCCGCTCATGAGCTGCCACCGGTAAAGCTTATTTTACTTTTTATAGCAGAAACTGTCAAGCGAACAGGCTTTTCCCGGCATTTCATGGCTGTAAAACGGCTCCCGTCTCCCCAGAGGGTCCGCCTCACCCACCCTTCTCCCCAAGGGCTTTGGCCGCTGTA
>CADBUA010000375.1 GCA_902797665.1 uncultured Lachnospiraceae bacterium
CTGAAAATGTGCGCATAAATGTATTTTGACGATCGCATCGATAAGTATTTCATTTCTCTGCCTCCCCTGCCGCAAAAGATGGAAGTGGGACAGATTCCGGGCGAGGCATCTTCTTGCCAGTGCTCATCTTCTGTGACACAATGGCCCTGTAAGCTTTTTGGCAACTGCCCAGTCCGCTTTGGCTGCTTGTCACCGAGCGAGGCCATACATTTCAAAAGCAAAGGCCGGACGCACATTGAATGCGACGACAGGAGTCTGCGCCCGGCGCCGCAGCTTAAGGCGCCTGCGACTGGACAGCTACAGCTTTTTCATAGCCCATTTTGATTTCGGACATCCAAATAGGAGCGCGTTTCGGCGCGGGAGAGAACATGAAGAAAAAAGCGACGGGGAATCATCAGCTGGTTACTGTCTGGGGGGAGAAGTTTGACCGGGAGCTCGTGCTTCCGGAGTATCCACGCCCATTTCTGTTCCGGGAGAAGGACTGGAAGAACCTGAATGGGTGCTGGAACTATCGGGTATATGGACCGGACAAGGCTGCGCAGAACAGTGAGAATCCCAGAGAGGATGCTCTTTATGACGGGGAGATTTGCGTTCCCTTCTCACCGGAGACATTGCTTTCAGGGGTAGGGCGGATTCTGAATCCGGGGGAGAGAGGCGTCTATGAGCGGACTTTTCTCTGTCCCGAGGCGTGGAAGATGAGACGCACCTTCCTTCATTTCGGGGCGGTGGATCAGACCGCGGAGGTGTTTGTAAACGGGAAAAAAGCCGGAGAGCATAGGGACGGATATCTGCCTTTTTCTCTGGAGATCACAGATCTCTGTGAGGAGGGGGAGAACCTCCTGACCGTCTCTGTGACTGATGAGACAGACTTGTCAGCCCTCCCGAAGGGCAAGCAGCGGATTGAACGCGGTGGTATGTGGTATACGCCGCAGAGCGGGATCTGGCAGACCGTTTGGCTGGAGTCGGTCCCAAAGGTCTATATCCGTGATATTCATGCCGTACCCGCCAGGAAACTGGAGGGAGACTGGTATGTCAGAATACGTGTGAATCTCTCCGAAGACACCCCGGGAAAGGTCTCCCTGAAGCTTTCACGGTCTGGAAGGACAGTGCTTGAGACGGAAATCAGCCAGGGGGTTGAGACAGAGCTCCGGATTCCGGATCCGGAGCTCTGGTCCCCGGAGATGCCGGCTCTGTATGATCTTTCGGCCTGTTATGGGGAGGATTCCGTTTCGAGTTACTTTGCCCTGAGGTCCTTTGAGATTGTCACGGGAAAAGACGGGATTCCCTTGACAGCACTGAATGGAAAGCCCTATTTCTGCCTGGGCCTTCTTGATCAGGGCTATTTCCCGGAAGGCCTCTATACGGCTCCCAGCGATGAGGCGCTGGTTTCGGACATCCTGAAGATGAAGGCGCTTGGGTTTAATCTGCTCCGGAAGCACGCGAAGATCGAGCCGCAGCGCTGGTACTATCACTGTGACAGGCTTGGCATGCTGGTCTGGCAGGATTTTGTGAATGGGGGAGGCCCCTACAGCAAGCTCCGCCTGACTTACCTTCCGAACATTTTCATGAAAGGGAACCGGCATGTGCCGGACCACTTCCCCTGGATTTATGGCTTCTTTGGACGTTCTGACAAGGAGGGGAGACAGTATTTCGATGAACAGATGCGGGAGACGGTCCGTGCGCTCGGCCATTCTCCGGCCATCGTCGAGTGGGGACCCTTTAATGAGGGCTGGGGACAGTTTGAGGCGAACGCTGCCACAGAGAAGCTGAGAGCGCTGGATCCCACAAGACTGATTGACCAGGCCAGCGGATGGTTTGACCAGAAGGGCGGGGATTTCTTCAGCATCCATAACTATTTCCGGAAGCTCCGGATCAAGCCGCAGAAGGATGGGAGAGCGGCGGCTCTGACTGAGAGTGGCGGCTATTCCTTCTATGTGACAGATCACGCCTACAGCGAGAGCGTCTATGGCTACGGGGAGTTTCAGAGCCGGGAAGCACTTACGGACCGGATTGAAAAGCTCTACCGGGAGGATCTGCTCCCGAATATCAAAAACGGCCTTTCGGTGCTTGTCTACACGCAGGTATCTGACGTGGAGGAGGAGGTGAACGGCCTTCTGACCTATGACCGCAAGGTGCTGAAGGTCGATGAGGCGCGCATGCGGAAGCTGAACCTTGAGCTTCTGGACGCTTTTGCCAGAGAGTTTGGAGCTTCATGAGGGATGGCTGAAGCTTTGTAAACGGCAGACAGAACGAAG
>CADBUA010000376.1 GCA_902797665.1 uncultured Lachnospiraceae bacterium
CCTATCCCTCCTATCCCTTCGATCTCTTATCCCTTAAATCTCTTCTCCTCCCGATCCTTCCCGAAGGCTCATCCGGAGAGATGTCCCGCTTCAGGCTGTCTTTCATGAGGCCGCATTTCTGCGGGATTCATATTGCAGTTTCAAGGAACGCAGGCTATACTCTCCCTGAAATCAGGCAGGTCCTTTCGCGATATCCCCGCAGACATGTGATATTTGCGCAGCAGCCAGGATACGCCCTGGAAGCTTCTGAATATACTAAGATCAAAAGGAGGCATCTGATGGCTGGATGGAATGGATATGAAAAACCCCGCCGCCGGGATGACCGGAGTTTTGCCTTCCTGGCGTTTCTCACAGTCGTCCTTCTGGAGACCGCTGCCTTCGGCTATACCTGGTATACCGTTTACTTTGGGCAGAGCTATGTCCGCATCCATTTCTGGAGGCGTGGCAACTGGGCTCTGATCGCTCTGTATGCGGTCTATGTCCTGCTTTTCGCCAAGGCTTTCCGCGCCTACCGGATCGGCTACCGGCGACAGTGGGAGGTGATTGTCGGGCAGATTCTGGCGGCGATCACCACCAACACCGTGGAGTACCTGCAGCTGACCCTGATTGCCCGCTGGAACTACCGCCTTCACTGGAAACCCATCTTCTGGCTCTCCCTGGTGGACATCTGCATCGGTGTTCTCTGGTCTGTGGTGGTCCGGACCATCTACACCAGGATTTTCAGCCCGGACAATGCGCTTTTGATCTGCCAGGAGAGCGACACAGAGGAGGAGCTTGCCGCTCTGGCAGACCGGACCGGAAGCCGTTATCAGATCACGCAGACCCTGTTTGAGAGCCAGGGTTTTGAGAGAATCCGGCAGTCACTTGATACAGGCTACTACACCGCGGTCATCGTATCGGACATCCCGGAGGAGCTCCGCAACAAGGTAGTCAAATACTGCTTTGAGCAGGATCTCATCTGCTACGCGGCCCCCTCCATCACCGACATTATGCTGGGCGCCTCAGAAAAGATCGTCTACTTTGACACCCAGCTGCAGTACCTCAAAGACGGGGTAGAGCTGGCGGAAGAAAGCTTTCTGAAGCGGGCGGGTGATCTTGTCATCTCCAGCCTGATTCTCATCTTCGCCTCTCCGCTGATGCTTCTGACCGCCCTCCTCATCAAACTCAACGACGGAGGCCCGGTCTTTGTCCACTATCCCATGCTGACCAAGAACGGGGAGGTCTTTCACCTGACCCGCTTCCGGATCCGGAACAATGACTATGAAGGCTCCTGGAGGAGTGAAGACTATGTGAAACGCTTCACTCGGATCGGCAAATTCATCAACAGAACTCACATCGCGGGCCTGCCGCAGCTGTTCAACGTCCTGAAAGGTGAGATCAGCCTTGTAGGGCCGAGACCCTACACTGCCGAGCTGACACGGAAATGCACGGAAGAATGCGGACCGGAGTTTCTCTTCCGCCTCAGAGTAAAAGCGGGAATCACCGGCTATGCCCAGCTCCATGGAAAAAAGCGCACAGGTGTCATGAACCGTCTGAAGCTCGATCTCATGTACATCGAAAACTTCTCTGTGCGGAACGACTGCCTGATCCTGATCCGTTCCCTGGCGCCGCACGGAAAATGATGCCAGAAGCGAAAAAGGGAAAGCTTCCATAGAGATCAAGCCAAAATCAAGAGCAGGTTAAAACAGAGACCAAGATGAAGATAAAATCGAAATAGATATTATATTTAAATAAAGATTAGATTGAAATAGAGAGAAAAAAATCCGGGAAAAGGCATTTTCCCGGATTTCTCTGTCTATAGCTGTCGTGTCAGTGCCCTGTGATGGGGCGTGATGCCATAATGGAGCATCTCAAGGCTGCTTTTATTTTATACCGGGAAGCATTTGAATATGCCAGGTGTTTCACCGGTATATGCCCGCTCGCCCCAGTTCTGTCGCAAATTCTCGCGCTCGCGGGTATTCTCATCCCTTGCCTGTCTTTTCATTCGCCTGAATCTCCAGCTGTTTCCAGGCCGCAGACTCAGCCAAATCCATCCGTCCGAACTTCCCCATTTTCAATATATGGGCAGCTCTTCGGGTTGAGTCCACTGGAACTGGCCTTCACCGCGATGATTCCGTAGAGCCCTGTACGCTTGTCATAGGAAGCCCTGACCGCCTCTTCCGCCTCTTCCGCACTGTTTACCCGCTCCAGCTCTTTTCCTTCGGTGTGGTAGAGAAACAGATTTCCGCCAAAAATGATGTAGTGCTCATTCGCCACATAGCGCGCTGTCTGGATGCTGGTCCGATTTGCTTCCGCCTCCTTCGTAAGTCCCCCCTCCCGGTTCCGGAAGAAGATGAAGAAGAAGAGGATCAGAATCAAAAGCAGCAGAACCGCGGCAAGGATACCCGCGGCAATCAGGGTCCATCTTCTCTGGCTGCTCCCTTCGAGTTCCTGATTCACGTGAAAGCTCTGATC
>CADBUA010000377.1 GCA_902797665.1 uncultured Lachnospiraceae bacterium
CCCGCGCCTTCCGCGATATACAGTTTTTTCTCTGTGGGGCATGCTTCATAGAGCGGCTCCACCATCGAGGTGTGGACAAAGTTGTCGGCGGACCCATGGATGAACATCAGCGGGACCTGAACCTTCTTCACCTGCTCCAGGGAAGAGGCCTCCTGGAAGCTGTAGCCGGCCCTGATTTTCGCGATCAGGCTTCCTGTGTACAGGAAGGGGAAGGTTGGCAGATGGAAGAGATACTTGATTTCATCTGAAAAGATGTCCCAGACGGAGGTATACCCGCAGTCCTCCACCCCTGCCACGACCTGAGACGGCAGCTCTTCTCCCAGGGTCATCATTACAGTCGCGCCACCCATGGAAACCCCGTGCAGGAAGATCTTCGCTTCCCCGTCACGCTCCACGAGATAGTCAATCCAGCGCGCAATATCCTTTCGGTCGAGCCAGCCCATCCCGATGTAGCTGCCCTCACTGTCCCCGTGGGCCCTCAGATCCGGTGTCAGCACATGGAAGCCATGGCGCGCGTACATCTGCCCATAGCCCTGGACAGTCGTTCGAAAGCCGGTATAGCCATGAATCGCGATCACATACAGATGACTGTCTTCCTTTGCGGGATAAAAATCCGCGGCAAGTCGGAGCCCGTCCTCAGAGCTGATCTCGACCAGCTCCGGTTTCGCTTCCGTCAGCCATTCATCAATCTCTGCCTTCACAGTCTTCCAGCCTTCCGCGACCTTTTGATTGGCCGCCTCACTGGTCGAGGGCTCCGGCGCAACATCCTCGGCCAGCTCTGTACGGCGGCCGATGGAATACGTGACCAGGTAGTTTCCCGCGAAAAGGTCGATGGCCAGAAGCACCACAAAAATGATCCCACAGACGAGAAGGATCCTGCGCCCTTTCCGGGCATTTCCTTTCTTTTCTTTCATAGAGCTCTCCTGCTTTCTATTTTAGCTATAAGAACAAATTTTACAATTGTATTGCATAATTACATTATACAATAACATTATACAATTATATTATGGTATTATATCATGCAATTATATCTCGCAATTATATTCTAAATAATATTCTACAATTATATTTCATAATTATATTTCACATCATCTATCCATTTTTATATGTTTCTTATGTCCCGTGATACATGCAGATGGAAGCATCCAGGCTTTTCAAGGCTTCCAGCCTGTTCCCGCCTTTCTGCCTGATACAGGTCTCTCTGGCGCTTCGGGCAGGCCTGCGTCAGCCTGCCTGCTCAAACTGGGCATTGTAAAGCTCGGCGTAGAAGCCGTTCTTTTCCATCAGTTCCTGATGGCTGCCCTGCTCGACAATGTCGCCGTCCCGCATGACAAGAATGATGTCCGCGTTCCGGATGGTCGAGAGTCTGTGGGCAATGACAAAACTCGTGCGTCCTTTCATCAGTTCTTCCATGGCGGACTGGATCAGATGCTCGGTCCGGGTGTCTACGGAGGAGGTCGCCTCATCCAGAATCAGGATGGGGTTGTCCGCCAGAAGTGCTCTGGCGATGGTCAAAAGCTGCTTCTGTCCCTGGGAGATATTGGAGGACTCCTCGTTCAGCTCCATCTGATAGCCGCCGGGCAGTGCCCTGATGAAGTGATCAGCCCTGGCCGCCCGAGACATTGGATCCCTCCTGGGAGATGACAAAGTCATAGCCTTCTGCCTTCTCGTTGATGAATTCCTCCGCCTGCGCGATCGCGGCAGCCTCCTTCATCTCCTCTTCTGTGATGCTGTCTCCGCCATAGCGGATGTTGCTCTCAATGGTCCCGGAGAAAAGGAGGCCTTTCTGAGGAACATAGCCAATCCTGTCCCTCAGTGCCTTCTGGGAGACTTCCCGGATGTCCACTCCGTCCAGGCTGATGGACCCCTCCGTCACATCAAAAAAGCGTGGGATCAGATTCAAAAGTGTGCTCTTGCCGCAGCCGGTTGAACCCACAATCGCGGTGATCTCTCCGGGCTTTGCCGTGAAGCTGAGATGCTCCAGGGCATTCTTGTCCGCGCCGGGGTAGGAGAAGCTCACATCGTGGAAGGAAAGGAGTCCCTTCCCGCCCGCGATCTCTCCATCCCTCGCCATTTCAGGATCCTTCAAGGAGATCGGCGTATCCAGAACCTCCGCGATCCGGTCCGCCGCGACACTGGCCCTGGGCAGGATGATGGAGACCATGGAGAGCATCAGAAAGCTCATCACGATGACCATAGAGTAGGTGATGAAGGCCGTCAGGTCTCCGACCTGGATGCTGCCAAGATCCACTTTGCCAGCACCCACCCAGACAATAAGGACCGAAATCCCATTCATGATGAGCATCATGATCGGCATCATGAAGGTCATGGCCCGGTTGGTGAAAAGCTGGGTTTCCATGAGGTCCCTGCTGGCCTCCTCAAAACGGATCTCCTCGTGGCGTTCACGATGGAAAGCCCGAATCAGCATGACGCCGGTCAGAATCTCCCGGGAAACCAGATTCAACCGGTCTACCAGCTTCTGCATCATCCTGAATTTCGGCATCGCGATGGCGACCAGAATGCCGACCAGAGCCGACAGGATGATGACAGCCATCACAATGATCCAGCTCATGCCGGACCAGGTCTCAATCACATGGAGAATTCCAAAGAGACCCAAAACTGGGGCATAAGCCACCATCCGCAACAGCATGACGATGACATACTGCACCTGCTGCACGTCATTCGTTGTGCGGGTGATCAGGGACGCGGTTGAGAACTTCTCCATCTCGGCGTTGGTGAAGCGCATCACCTTGCTGTAGAGGCTCTCGCGCAGGCGCATGCCGATCCGGGCGGAGGTCCTCGAAGCCAGAAGAGCAGTCAGAACCGCTGCCAGGGACATCAGAAGGGTCATGAGGATCATCCTGAGCCCTACTTTTAACAGATAGCGGGTGCGGATCTCATCCAGATTGACGCCCTGCGCTTTGTATTCCGAAGCCGTATAGCTGACCGCGATCTGATTCAGGTAGGAAGCGCTCATTTCCCCGTAGGCGTCCAGCTTCTCCCGAATCCCGTCAAGGATCTTCTCCTTCGTCAGAAGGCCTGTCGCAAGTCCTGCCCGAAACGCCGCGATGCTTCCGGACGCCCCGCTGTTCTCCATCTGAAAAACCGCACTCTCCGGAAGCGCCAGGATTCCGCTGATCTTTTCAATATCCGCATCTGCCTGTAGGGACCGGATCCCGCCTGAATCCGCCTCCGAATAGGCCGCCTCCAGATCCGCTATCTCAGCCTCCGGCACAAAGATTTCCAGTGTTTTCAGGCTCTCCTCCCGGATGGTCTCTGGGGCGGCGTGCTCAATGCCGTTCTGCTGCAGACCGATATTCAAAAGGTCAGAAGTCAGATCCGGCAGCGCCAGATCACAATAGGCCTGAAGAAACAGCAGAAGCACGATCAGAATCACTGTCTTCCCTGATCCCTTCAGGAATCTGATGATATTTTACAATGTTTTGAAATCTCCTTTTCAGTGAGCTTCGCCTTCAGCACCCGCTCCATGCTTTCCTGAATCTCCGTGAGAACATGCAGCATCAGATCCAGGTCTCCTTCCGGCACATCGCAGAGAACCTGCTCCCAGTAGGCGCACATCTCTCTCCGATTTTCCTCATTTGTCTTTCTGCCCTCTTCCGTCGCCTCAACGTCTGTGACCCGCCGGTTGTCCTTGCGGACTTCCCGGACAATCAGCCCCTTCTTCTCCAGGCTGTTCAGAAGGCGGGATACAGCCGTCGGCTGCATCCCGCAGGTCTCACAGAGATC
>CADBUA010000378.1 GCA_902797665.1 uncultured Lachnospiraceae bacterium
AGAAGAGTTCATGGCGTATCAGCCGTCTATGGAGACTTCTGCACTTGCTCCCCCGGAAGAAAACTATTACACAAGCCTTCTGGAAGGGCTGGACGTGAATGCGGAGGATGCACTGCAATTCCTTCTGAGCGACAGTGAACCGGCCAGCCCGGAGGAGCAGATCCTGCACAACAACCGCTATGCCATGGCGTTTGCAGAGATGAATCTGTACCATCCCTTGGACAGCCGGTTCATACGGACCCTTGCGGAGATCGTGACAACAAACATGGAAAACGGAGGTGGGCAGTTTCGCCAGACTGACAGCATCCGCGTAGAATCGATGGGAGAAGAGGCCTATACGGTACTCCCGGCGAGGTATGTTCCAGACTATATGGGGGTAATCTCAGCCTATCTTGCGGACACAAGTGTGCACCCGATGATCAAAGCGGGAATCATACAGGCATGGGTCCTGATGGTGAGACCCTTTGCAGAAGGGAACGAGCGCATAGCCAGAGTGTTATCCCTGGTGGTACTTCATCGTGCTGGATACTCTTTCTTCAGCGATGTGAGCTTTTCCAGCCTAATAGCCGCAAACGGATATGCATATTATGAAGCGGTCAACAGTCTGCTGCGGAGGGAAAACAACGGGGACATGACCTATTTCCTTGATTATTTCCTGCTGCTTCTAGCGCACGCAGCGGAAGAGCACAGGCTGAAGACGGAAGAACAGATCTCAAAAACGCTGTCTGCAGAGAGACAAATGGCAGGGACTGTCCTGGCGCCCAGCGATACTGCACCCGCCCCAATCGAAGAGGAAATCCCTGAGATTGACATTTCCGACTTTACATTCCTCAGCTCAGGAGACCCATATTCGGACGAGAGCGAGAGATCTGACAATCTGGAGAAAGCAGCAGGGGAGAGTTCTGGCCAGAGAAAGGAGGGGGAATGGGTAGGGGAATCTCGCGTCAAAACAAAGCTGGAAGAAGTCACAACCTCCAGATCAAAGGATTATCAGGGGCTGCTGCTTCAATATCTGAGATCCGGGAAATACACGTTTGCAAGCAGAGACGTCTTTGAGACCTTAGGGAAAAGCTCGAACACAGTAACGGCATATATGAAAAAGCTGTGTGATGAAAAGATTCTGGAGGTAACTAAAGGGAAACCCGGCGCGATTATGGAATACTGCTTCAGTTCAGGAGGCGAACCGTTTACAGAGGCAGATTATTCCGAAGAAGTAATCACCTTGCTGTCATACCTTTCGAATAACCACCGATCCCAAAGAGACGCCAGAATTGGCAGGGCTTTGCTGCAATGCGGTCCGCTCGGATATATTACGGAGGAAAAGTATCGAGAGTTAAACGAGATGGACAAGTGGCAATCTGATATGGAATTCGCTGAGCAGATCGGACTCGTCAGGAAAGTGGACAGCAGCCGGTTCTTCCTGATGAAAGAGATTCATTACAGGTATGACCTTCTCAATGACACGCAGAGAAAAAAGGCAACGGAAATGTATAACTCCTTCGGTAACGATTTTTTCTCCACGAAGATGCTGGTAGCGACATTGTCATACACTGAGAATGTTGCGAAAGCTGTACTCCATACTTTCCGATTACTCAGGATTCTTGACTGCCATAAGGATGGCGTCAATATGTATCAATTCCGTGTAAACCCAGAGGAAAACCCTGAGTGCTTTGTAGTAGCGGCGTAAGGCGTTAGAAGATAAGAAAACTAAGATAACAATGGGTGGGATGGCGGGAAGAAAGGAAAACTATGAACGGTTACGAACAGCTTTTTGTGCCAAGTGTAGGAAGTCCCAAAGTTGGGTCATGCTGCGTTATTGTTTCGGAGGGAAAAGTGACTTTTTCCCCAAGTGTTCTGGGAAAATTGGGACATCCGAAAAGGATAACGATTCATCGTGGGGTGAATGAAAACGAGGGGAAGATCGTGGTAGAGGCAGCAGAAAATGTGCCGGGTGCCATCTTGGTGGATTATGACCGGAAGAAAATCTGCTTCTATAGCAAGGAAATTGTAGAACCCCTGAAGGACTTGATTCGGAAATGCGTAAA
>CADBUA010000379.1 GCA_902797665.1 uncultured Lachnospiraceae bacterium
AGAAGTTATGAGATCCATCCTTGCTTACGGTGACAGCAACACCTACGGATATGACCCCGGAAGGCCAGGGGAGATGAGATATCCGAAAAATGTGCGCTGGACTGGGATCCTTGATCAAAGTCCTGCGTTTTCCGTAAAGAATGCCGGCATGAACGGGGTCGGCATTCCGGCCTATCCCGCGTCTACGGCGGCGTTTTTCGCCTCCGAGATTCGAGCGGGAAGAGCAGACTGGATCCTCTTCTGGCTTGGAACAAATGATCTTCTGACAGCGAGCCGGCCTTCTGCAGAGAAGGTGGCCCTGAAAATGGAAGGTTTTCTCAAGGAAGTTCAGAATCAGGATGCCGGAATCCTTTTCAGGCTGATCCTTCTGAGCCCGCCGAGGCTTTTGGAGGGGCTTTGGACAAATCAGGAGCTTGTGGAGGAGTCCCGCCATTTCAGTCCCCTCTACCGGGAACTGGCCCTGAAGTATAACCTCTCCTTCCTGGATGCCGCCTCCTGGGATCTTCCCACCACAGCGGACGGCGTTCACTTTACGGCAGAGGGGCACAGGATCGTCGCGGAGAAGATTCAGGCTTATCTTCTGGCAAGGATGGAAAGGGAAAAATGATGCAGGACGGATCAATTTACGCTTCCAGGATCCCATCGGGAACAGCGCCCAGAACGGTCACAGAAGGGGTCCTTGTTCTGGAGGGCGGGGCCTGGCGGGGACTTTACACCCAGGGGGCTCTGGATGTGCTGATGGAAAATGGAATTCTCTTTCAGACCACCATCGGCATTTCTGCCGGGGCCATGTCCGGCATCGCCTATCAGGTCGGGAAGATTGGCTGGTCCGCGCGCTGGAACCTGAATCACCGGATGGATCCAGAGTACTTTGGCCTTGGTGCTTTCCGCCGGGAACACGGGATCTCTGGCTTTTCCTACTTTTTTGAGAACGCCGGGAAAGAGGAGGAATTCGACAGGGGCCGCTTCTTCTCCACAGACCGGGAGTTTATCGTCGGTGCGACAGACTGCAGATCGGGGAAAATACACTATTTTCGGAAAAACCGGGAGAAGGACCGCCTTCATTTTGACCGTGTAATCGCGGCTTCCTCCTCGGTCCCCTATATTTCGGAACCTGTCACGATCGACGGCGTTCCCTACCTTGACGGCAGCTGTGCCATGAACATCCCCTATCATCTGGCCCTCCGCCTGGGAAAGCGAAAGGTTTTTGTCCTGAAAACCCAGCACCGGTCTTTCCGGGCAAAGGTCAGGGGATCCAACCTTCTGGCCTCAGCAATCTATCGAAAAAGCTATCCGAATCTCCTTCGGGCCCTTCAGAGCAACCATCAGCGCTACAACGAGATCCTGGATGAGATCGCGCTGGATGAGGCCCAGGGGCGGATCTTTGTCCTGGCTCCCTCCACGCCCGTAGCAATCGGAAATTTCGAGCGGGATCTGGGAAAGCTTTCGGATCTCTACTGGCAGGGATATCGGGATATGAGCAGGCGGATGGAGGAGCTTCGGACTTTTCTCGCCTGAGAAAGAGATCGATCAGGGCACCGGATTTCAGGCTGGAGATATCCGAGAGCGGCCGTATTTGCAGAAAAATGGGCGCGAGCGTGCAGATTCTGATGCAGCCGGGTATCTGTGGGGAGATGTGTGAGGAAATCATATGAAAGAGAAAAAAAGCGCGGCAGATCGGAGCCATAGCGGCAATGAAGAGGGGATTGAAATCCTGGAGATGGACAGCGATACATTCAGAGCCGGGAAAGGGTCCAGGATCGATCCGGATTCCCGGAGCGCTCTGAATAACACAGATATCCTCATCCGGGCTGCAGAAGTCCGGGATGCGGAAAAACTCCTGGAGATCTACGCCCCTTACGTGGAGAATACCGCCATATCCTTTGAACTGAAGGTGCCGGATCTCTCGGAGTTTTCCGGGAGAATCCAAAAGACACTGTCAAAGTACCCTTATATTCTGGCAGAAGAGAGGCAGAGCGGAGTGATTCTCGGCTACGCCTACACCGGGACCTTCAAGGGCCGGGAGGCCTATGACCATGCTGTGGAGACCTCGATCTATGTGCGCCAGAGGGGGCAGAGACAGGGACTTGGCCGGAAGCTGTATGAAACCTTGGAGGAGATCTCCAGAGCCCAGAATATATACAACCTCTGCGCCTGCATCGGCTGCCCCATCGTGCCGGATCAGTATCTCACGAAAAACAGTATCGAGTTTCACGCGCATCTGGGCTATCGGATGGTGGGTCAGTTTCACAAATGCGGCTACAAATTCGGCAAATGGTACGATATGGTATGGATGGAGAAGTGCCTGTGCAGCCATCCGGAAGTAGCGGAGCCTGTCATTCCCTTCCCGGAGCTTCTCCAGAAGGACCCCATGATTCGCTCTATGCTCTCCCTTTCTCAGGAGCAGTGAATGGCATAATGGCATGATGGTATGATATACACATCTCTGCGGAGACAGGATGATCTCACACCCTTGTTTCATACCATGTCTTATGCTATGATGACTCAGATTATCCAGACCTAAGTTCAAAAGTGCCGTCAGGGCGGGGCTTCCTGATAGAAGCAGAAAAAACCTGAAAAGAACCTGAAAAGAACCTGAAAAAAGCAGTCATACCCGCAAGCTTGAGGATCTGCAGACCATTTGTCGCGAGCGGGCATATACCAGCGAGGCTTTGGCAAATCCAGATGCTTCCCGGTATAAGAAGCTTCAAAAAGGCCATGAAAGACCCGGTTTACGAAGGTGTTGCCAGAGCGGATGAAAGCGGATGGAAGCGGATGAAGGGTCTGCCGCAGCTGACAGCGATCAGACTGACAGCCAGTCCGCGAAAGACTTTTGGACGATTCTCAGAGAAGGAGACCGGGGAGCGGGAGACCTGAAACCCCAGGCGAATGACTTAAAGAGGTGTTTGAAAAAGGATGAGTTTAGTAGATAAGATCTTTGGCACGCATTCGCAGCGCGAGCTGAAGCGGATCATGCCGCTGGTGGACCAGGTGGAAGCCCTCAGGCCCCAGATGCAGGCGATGAGTGATGCCGAGCTCCGCGCGAATACAGATATTTTCAAGAAACGCTATCAGGAGGGGGAGAGCCTGGATGACCTTCTGCCGGAAGCCTTTGCCACGGTCAGGGAGGCCGCCAAGCGTGTGATCGGTCTGGAGCCCTACCGGGTACAGATTATCGGTGGAATTATCCTGCACCAGGGCCGAATCGCCGAGATGAAGACGGGCGAAGGAAAGACCCTGGTCTCGACCCTGCCGGCGTACCTGAACGCGCTGACCGGCAAAGGGGTTCACATTGTCACGGTCAACGACTACCTGGCCAAGCGTGACCGGGACTGGATGGGGCCGATCCACGAGTTTCTGGGCCTTTCCTGCGGCGTCATTCAGAACGCCATGGAGTCGGACGAGCGGCGCGCGGAGTATGCCAAGGACATCACCTATGTCACCAACAACGAGGATGGTTTTGACTACCTCCGCGACAACATGGTCATCTATAAGGAGAAGCTGGTGCAGCGGGAACTCTGCTACGCCATCATCGATGAGGTGGACTCTGTCCTGATCGACGAGGCGAGAACACCGCTGATTATCTCCGGACAGAGCGGCAAGAGCACCAAACTCTATGAGATCTGTGATGTCTTAGCAGGGCAGCTCCGCCGCGGCGAGGCTTCCGGTGAGGTCACGAAGATGACCGCCATCATGGGAGAGGAGATCACTGAGACCGGTGATTTCATCGTGAATGAAAAGGACAAGATCGTCACCCTGACCCAGGAGGGGACCGAGAAGTGTGAGAAATTCTTCCACATCCAGAACCTCTCGGATCCGGAGAACATCGAAATCCAGAACAACATCATCCTGGCGCTTCGGGCGCACAACCTCATGTTCCGGGACCGCGACTACGTGGTCAAGGATGATGAGGTCCTGATCGTCGATGAGTTCACAGGCCGCATTATGCCGGGCCGCCGCTACTCGGATGGCCTGCATCAGGCCATCGAGGCCAAGGAGCATGTGAAGATCAAGCGCGAGTCCAAGACGCTGGCGACCATCACCTTCCAGAACTTTTTCAATAAGTATCAGAAGAAGTGCGGCATGACCGGCACAGCGCTGACGGAAGAGCAGGAGTTCCGGGACATCTATGGAATGGACGTCATCGAGATCCCGACCAACAAGCCGGTGGTCCGAAAAGACCTGGATGATGCCGTTTACATGACCAAGAAGGAGAAGTACAAGGCGGTTGTCCAGTCTGTCAAGGAAGCCCACGAAAAGCATCAGCCGGTCCTGGTCGGAACCATCACCATCGAAGTGTCCGAGCTTCTTTCAGGCATGCTGACCCGGGAGCACATCAAGCACAACGTCCTGAATGCCAAGTTCCATGAGCTTGAAGCGGAGATCGTCAAGGATGCCGGTGTCCATGACGCCGTCACGATCGCCACCAACATGGCTGGACGAGGCACCGATATCAAGCTGGACGACGAGGCCAGGGCGGCCGGTGGACTTAAGATCATCGGCACCGAACGGCATGAGTCCCGGCGTATCGACAACCAGCTGCGCGGCCGCTCCGGCCGCCAGGGAGACCCTGGTGAGTCCCAGTTTTTCCTCGCGCTGGAGGACGATCTGATGCGCCTGTTCGGCTCTGAGCAGATGATGAACACCTTCAAGGCTTTGGGCGTCGGCGAGGGGGAGCAGATCCAGCACAGGATGCTGTCCGGGGCCATTGAGAAAGCCCAGAAGAAGATTGAGTCCAACAACTTCGCCATCAGAAAGAACCTGCTGGAGTACGACCAGGTCAACAATGAGCAGCGTGAGATCATCTACGCTGAGCGCCGTAAGGTTCTCGATGGCGACAACATGTACGAGTCCATCATGACGATGGTGGACGACACCGTCAATGGAGTTGTTGACATGGTGGTTGCTGACGACAAGGCCAGCGGCCAGAGCGAAGCGGAGAGCATCCGGGAGCTCAACTCCCTGATTCTGCCGATTATCCCGATGGAGCCGGTCCACCGGGCGGATGTCAAGGACCTTAGCCGGGATGAGATCAAGGAGAAGCTGAGAGAGAAGGCGAAAGCCCTTTATGCGGCCAAGGAGAAGGAACTGACCGAGGCCGGGGCGGATATGCGTGAGCTCGAGCGTGTGGTCCTGCTCCGGGCGGTGGACCGCCACTGGATGAACCACATCGACGACATGGATCAGCTCAGACAGAGCATCGGTCTTGCCGCCTACGGGCAGAAGGATCCGCTGGTTCAGTACAAGATGGAAGGCTATGACATGTTCAACGCCATGACGGTCTCCATCCAGGAAGATACCCTCAGGATGCTCTATCATATTCGGGTTCAGGAGAAGGTAGAGCGGCAGGAGGTCGCCAAGGTCACTGGGACCAACAGGGACGATACAGCTGTGAAGGCACCGAAAAAACGGGCTTCCAAGAAGATCTATCCCAATGATCCCTGTCCGTGCGGCAGCGGCCTGAAGTACAAGCAGTGCCACGGGAAGAAACGGTCTGCATAAAAAACG
>CADBUA010000380.1 GCA_902797665.1 uncultured Lachnospiraceae bacterium
GCATCAAAGGAAAAGGGAACGAAAACGAGAGGGAAAGCTGGGAGAAGAACGGATTTCTGATCATCGCCACAATCCCTTTGAGATGGGGAGAAGAAGCATGATGAGGCACGAAAGATTCGCCTGGGGCAAATCTGAAGGGGCTCCAGGATAAAGAAAGATTCCCAATCCCATTTTGATGTCTGCCGGGGAGTTTTTGCGAGGAGGGGAAGGATGGAGGACAAAATCAGGATCCTGATCGCGGATGATCAGGAACTTATCCGGGAGAGTCTGAAGATTGTGCTGGGTGCCCAGCCGGATATGGAGATCACGGATACCGCGTGCAACGGGCGGGAAGTGATTCGATCGGTGCGGGCAAAGAAGCCGGACATAGCGCTCCTGGACATCCGCATGCCGGAGATGGACGGGGTGACCTGCACCCGGATCATCAAGGAGAACTATCCCGAGATTAAAATCATCATACTGACCACTTTCGATGATGATGAGTACGTGTTTTCCGCCCTCCGGGACGGAGCGAGCGGATACCTTCTGAAGGGCATCTCCATGGAGGAACTGATCGACGCGATCCACAAGGTCTACAGCGGGACAGCCATGATCAACGAGGACATCGCGGGCAAGGTTCTGAACCTCTTCTCCCGTATGGCCCACAACATGCATAAGATCCCGGTCAGTGAGAGCGGGGTGAAAGAGCTGAAGCCGAATGAGTGGAAGATCATTCGCCTGATCGGCAGAGGGCTCTCCAATAAGGAGATTTCCACGGAACTGGGCTTTTCTGCAGGGACGGTGCGGAATTACCTGAGCTCCATTCTGAGCAAGCTGGCCCTCAGAGACCGAACACAGCTGGCGATCTGGGCTCTGGAAACCGGGATCGTTCATGGAAACCAGGAAGAGATGTAAAGCGGCGCTATGAGACGAGAACAGATGGCTGAAAAATGGAAACCTGTGAGAAACGCGGCCCTGACGCTCTGCCTTCTTTGCCTTTTCAGCGGCATCTACCCGGAGGAAGTACTGGGAAAGAAGGTGACCCTGGATGTTCTCATCTATACAGGTAGCAGCTGGGACGGTGAGGCTGGAGGGCTTGACGGCTTCTTTGAGGAAGCGGAGCAGGCATTTGAGAAGCAATTCCCCGAGATCGGGATACAGATCGAGCGCGGGATCGTGGAAAGTGAGTTCCGGGAGATTCTGGCGGAGCGCTTTCTCCTGGGCAGAGAACCGGATCTCTTTCTGATTCCGGAGGAAGAGTTCCGCCTCTACGGAGGCGGGGGATCCCTGATGGATCTGGGATCCTTGACGGGAGATGCGAAAGACGGGATCTACGCCCCGCTTCTTGAGGGATGCAGGCTGGATGGTACCCTCTATGCACTGCCCCTTCTGGCGGACCCCCAGCTGATCTGCGTGAATTACAGCCTCCTGCACAGTCTCTCTCTGGTCACCCCGGGGAGGAACTGGACCTGGAGCGATTTTCATCAGATCTCAAGGAAGGCTGCCCAGGATACGGACCAGGACGGGATCATCGATCTTTTCGGCGCGGTGGGCTATGACTGGCGCATGGCAGCAGTCTCGAACGGTGTAAAGCTGGAGCGGGACATGGATGAGAACAGCCCGGACGCGGCGGTTCAGGCAGCTGTCCGCTTTGCGGCCTCTCTGGAAGCGCTCTCCGGGGACTGGACTCCGAGTGGAAGGGAGTTTGAAGACGGCCATGCGGCCTTTCTCCCCATGCGGAGCTCAGAGTACAGAAGATACAGCATTTACCCGCGCAGTGTGGAGAAATACTCGGATTTCAGCTGGTCCTGCGTGGAGATGCCGGCAGGGCCATCAGGGAGCAATGCCTCAGAGACAGAACTTCTCCGCATGGGGATTTCAAACCGGACATCCCACCGGAAGGAGGCAGCTCAGTTTCTGGAGTTTCTCGCCACGGATCCGGACATCCAGAGAAAGATCTTCTTCTATTCTGACGCGCTGCCAGCCTTCAGGACCGCAGTCAGAGAGGAGGCAGAGGAAGACCGCAGGATCGATTATGAAATGCTGGATCGGGTGTTATCCCAGGCCTTTGTCCAGAAACCGTAACGAGCGGCTCTGGGAGAGTGGATATGCGCTTTTGCGTGGAAAGCAAGCAAATACGTAAAACGAAAGAGTTATAAGAACATAATGGCATAAGAATGTAAACATATAAAAACAATCATAGTCAAGAGCAAAAACGCTGATTGGTGGCTGGCCAATCAGCGTTTTTCCAGCGGGTCTTTGGCAGATGACCGCGTGGCCTCAGTGTGATTTCGGCGATTGATGGGACGGGGCGTTGGAGAGGGCTGATTTATTTGTGCTGCCTTCCTGAGGCCTTTGAGCTGAACTTTTTGTAACTGGACAGCTGCCTTTTTTTTCTAAACCCGGCATTTTCGAGACCACTCCCCGGCAGCCTAAGACAAGCTGATCAAATGTGCGGCGGATTGCTCCAGGGTTTCCTTGGCCGCGCGGACCTGAGCGAGGTCCTCTTCCCGGAGGTCATTCACTTTCACGCGGTTCAGACTCTTTCTGAGGGCCGAGCAGTCACTTTTTACCTGTTTTTTCTCCGCCTTGTCCAAGGTCTTTCCCATGGAGGCAAGGGCCTGTTCCGTCTTCGCGAGGAGGCTGTTCGCCTCGTTTCTGAGTGCAATGAATTCCTTCCGGATGCCGTCCATAGAAGCGTA